>CAZCDD010000059.1:0-7957 GCA_964497405.1 uncultured Hydromonas sp.
GGCGAAGCGCCCGTATACGCGTTGGCGCGCGAGTATTTTTCAGACGTTTCAAACGCTGTCGATCAGTTTTTCGGGCAAAGGTTCGGTGCGCACGCTGCTCGATGCAGAGTGGGTCGGCGGGATTCCGATGTTGCAGGGTGCGGCGCTGATGTCAGGCTATTATATGAATGAGTGGTTGCAGCGCGCGCTGGTGTATGCGGATGCGCACGCGGGGCTATTCGATGCGTATCAGCGCAGTTTGGCCGAGCTGAGTTTGCACGCGCATACGGCGAGCGAGCAGGCGCAGGTGTTGCGCGGCTTTGAGTGGTCGTTGCTGTGTGAGCTGGGTTTTGGTTTTGATTTTTCGATGCTCAGCGGTGATCTGTCCAATGAGGAGCGCTATCAGTTTGATGGGGTGACGCATCGTTGGTCGCACTTGACTGGACATGATCTGAGTAGCATCGCGGTTTCATCAAGTCAAATCGTGGTGTCGGGACAGACGTTGGCGGATATTCGCGCGAATGATTTTCAACAGGCGCGTACGCAGAATGAGGCGAAGCAATTGTTTCAGGCGATGCTGGCTCAGTATGTGTTGGATAAACCGTTACTGACGCGGCAGTTGGCGCGGGAGTTGCATGAATTGCAAAAAAGCGCAACGCGAGCGCCATCCCATGCAGAGAAGGAGTTGGCATGATTGCGGGGATTGGTACGGATTTGCTGCGTGTGTCGCGCATTCATACGGCGTTTGAGGCGCGTGGGATGCGCTTTGTGCGGCGGATTTTGGGCGAGCGCGAGTTGGCGATTTTTGAGCGGCGCTTTGAGCGCAATCGTGAACGTGGTTTGTTATTTCTGGCCACGCGCTTTGCGGCGAAGGAGGCTTTTTCCAAAGCAGTGGGTTTGGGCTTGCGCTGGCCGATGACTTGGCGTGCGGTGGAGTTTGTCAATGCGCCATCGGGCAAGCCGGAGGTGGTGTTGAACGAGCCGCTGCAATCATGGTGCGCCGAGCGTGGATTGAGCTTTCATGTGAGCATGACCGATGAGGCGGATATAGTTTGCGCATTTGTGGTGGCGGAAAATAAGGGGTAATAATGATAGAGCAGCATTTGCCTTTAGGGCCGATGATCGTGGATTTAACGGGGTTGGTGTTGACGGATGAGGATCGTCGTCGTCTGGCACATCCAATGACCGGCGGCGTGATTTTATTTGGACGTAATTTTAAAAATCGCGCGCAGGTGTCTAAACTGATTCGTGCGATTCGAGCGATTCGCCCGAATATCATCATCAGCGTGGATCATGAAGGCGGGCGTGTGCAACGCTTTAAAACCGACGGTTTCACGCATTTACCATCAATGCGTACACTCGGCGAAGTGTATGCGCAAAGCCCGCTGCACGCGGTAAAAATCGCCTCGCAGGTTGGCTATGTGCTGGCGGCTGAGCTGCGTGCGGTGGGGGTCGATTACAGCTACACGCCGGTGCTGGATTTGGACTACGGTGGCAGCACGGTGATTGGCGATCGTGCTTTTGCGCCATCGGCTGAGGTGGTCGCGCTGCTGGCAAAGGCCTTGCTGCATGGGATGTTGCGCGCGGGCATGGTCGGCTGTGGCAAGCATTTTCCGGGGCACGGTTTTGTGGTGGCGGATTCGCATGTGGATATGCCGGTTGATCGACGCGGATTGAAACGGATTTTGGCCGATGATGTGCTGCCGTATGCGGCTTTGGCGCAGGATTTGGGCGCGGTGATGCCGGCGCATGTGATTTATCCGAAGGTGGAGCCATCGCCGGCGGGGTTCTCAAAAATCTGGTTGGGGATTTTGCGTGAGCAACTGCAATTTCACGGTGCGATCGTTACCGATGATTTGAGTATGGCCGGTGCGGCGATGATTTACCCCGATCCGGTGCAACGGGTGAAAGCCGCGCTGGATGCGGGCTGCGATATGGCGATGGTGTGTAATCGCCCACATGATTTGGATGTGGCGTTGAATGGTTTGCCAAAATCGTATCTGCGTCGTGTTCAGACTAAAGCGGCGACTGCCAGAATTAATGGCCTGCGCGGACGTGGTGCGGCGCTGGGCTGGAATGATTTGCAAAAAGACGTGGATTTTCAATCCGCTCGTCGGACGATTGCACCGTATATCCGCAATGGGGCTGGTCAGTTGCTTGCTGATCCGACGGAGATTATGCTGAAGAAACGTTGATTTTGTGATTTAAATAAAAGGACTCGGGGCGCATCATGCGCCCCGAGTCTGTTGACAAAGTCCCTCTCCCCTTACCCCTCTCCCGTAAACGGGCGAGGGGATAAAACTCAAGGTTTGTCCGTAATCTGAGGGGCGCATGATGCGCCCCTTGGCTTTGATCAATGTGAACCGAGATCGATTAGTACGGCGTGACCGTACCCATCAGGTCTTTCAGTTTAGGAGGACGTTGATTCATCATGAGGTAGTACCAGATGGTGTTGGCCATGACATTTTTCACGTAGCCACGGGTTTCGGCAAACGGGATGGTTTCGGCGAATACCGCGCCGTCGACGTTTTGCGTCAGGCTGCGTTTCCATTGTGCCGGACGGCCCGGCCCGGCGTTATAACCGGCTGAGGCCAACGGCATGGAGCCGCCGAATTGCTCGCGGATTTGTCCCAAGTACGCGGTGCCGAGTTGTACATTGGTATCGATATTACCCAAATCGCTCAACTGAAAGTTGCTCAATCCTTGTTTGCGCGCGAGGATGCGTGCGGTCTCCGGAATGATTTGCATCAGACCGTGTGCGCTGGCGGAGGATTTGGCGAGTGTGACAAAACGCGATTCTTGGCGAATGATGCCGTATGCCCATGCGGCGGGAATACCGGCACTGGCCGAGTGGCGTTGCAACGTGGACAGGTACGGCGTTGGGTAACGCTGGCTGAAGTTGTAAACAGTTTTGGTGCGATCGGAGGTGTTGATCATGCGATCGAGCAAACCAACGCGACGGCCGTATTCGGCTGCGGCGAGCAGTTGACGATCATTCATTTGACGCAGTGGGTAGTTCCACTCGCGGCTGATTTCGAGCATCATGTCCATATCGGCGAATTTGCGCGCTCGCTCGAATCCCGGTGTTTTGCTCGCAGCAGTGACTTCCGCGTCGGTTGGCGTTGCTTTGGGCGGTAAGGTGACAGGGCGGCCGAGTTCTTCGCGTGCCAAGATGCCGTAGAAGTCAAAGCTGTTGGCTGCTTGTTCGTAGAACAGCGCCGCTTGGGTGCCTTGCCCTTGTGCCGCATAGGCACGGCCGCGCCAGTATTGCCATGTGGAAGTGTTGCGCTCGCCATCGCTCATTTTGTCAATTGCTTGACCGACCAGCCCCCAGTCGCCTTCGCGCATACCCGCGCGCGCTTGCCAGCCGAGTACGTCATCGGGCAATTGTAGTTTCGGGTATTGCTGATAGGCATTGCGATAGAACGAGGCGCCACCGGAGGCGGCGCGGCGAATCTGGCTGTAGCCGTAGTAGGCTTGGGTCAATGCGCCTTGCTGTGGCGACATGGTGTTGGATGCGGATTGAACTGAGCCTGCGAGTGCACCGGTGCTGTCGTTATTGGCTTGATTGACCAAGCTGGCCATGCGCGATGCCGAGCCGGCATTTCTGCTGTAACCGGCCAAACGTGCGCCTTGCGCGCCGCTGTTGTAGGCCGCCAGTGCGGTGAAATAGTTGCTGTCTTCTTCTGCCATACCGCGTGCAGCGAGTGATTCGGTGAGCTGTTGGCAGCCTTTGGTATTGGCCGCTTTGCTGTCAAACATCAAACCTTTGGCAATCGCGGCGATGCTGCTGGCGCTGCCACCGCGTTCGAGTTGGCCCAGTTGGTTAAAACATTTGATCGATACGTCGTCTTTGAGTTCGTATTGGGCGTAATGTTGGTTGAAGGCATCCCAATCTTTGCGTGCGGCCAGTACATACAGGTAGTCATTGCGCATGCGGTCGGCCAGCGCTTGGCCGCTGTAGCGTTGGATGAATGATTTGATCGCGGCATCCGGTGCATTGACATTGCCTGTGCCATCGCTGTTGTATAACTGCGGTTTGAGACGGTAGTATTCGACGTAGGAGCTCAGTGGGTAATCGCTCAATTGGTCGGCGAGTTGCGCGGCACGCGGGGCATCGTTTTTCAATGAGGCATTACGCAACTGTTTAAAGGTTTCGTCTTGGTAATGTGCGCCGATGATCAGCGAGCCGTAGGCGCTGGTATTACCCACCGGTGTGGATTCTTGCGCCAGAGCCGTCATGGTGGCGCCGCTGAGTATGGCGGATACGGCAAAAGCAACCGCTCCGGTGCGAATTTGGTTTAAACTGGACATGAACGCTCCCAATAAAGCTCCGTCAGCCTGAGGCTGAGCGGGTGTGTTGTTTTCTAAAGTGAATAGTATGGCTATTGTACCGATAAAAAAAGGTGAGATGTCTCACCAAATGCCAGAAGGCAATATTTCACCCCACAATAAGTCCGAAAATAAGGTGGCTAAGGCCAATCTGCGCGGGCAGTTGTTAGCTCGTCGCACAGCGCTCACGCCGCAACAGCGACAACTGCGCTCCGAGCAGTTAACGCGGGAGCTAATGGCATGGTTGACCGACTGCGTGGAGCAAACGGCGACCATTGCGCTGTATTGGGCATTCAAAGCTGAGGTGGATTTGCAGCCCTTGATGGATCGCTGGCGCGCACAGGGCGGGCGGGTGGTGCTGCCGATCGTGCGTGAAAAAAATGCGCCACTGCTGTTTGCGCCGTATCGTGGCTTGACCTCGATGCGCAGCGGTGCGTATGGCATTTTAGAGCCGATGTACGATGAGGGTGAGCTGATCGCTTCGTCCGAGGCTATCTCCGTTTTGTTCGCGCCGTGTGTCGGTTTTAATCGGGCGGGCTATCGTTTGGGTTATGGCGGTGGTTACTACGATCGAACTTTGGCGAATTGGCGTGAGCAGCGTGAAAAATTACCTATCACGGTGGGTGTGGCGGATGATTGGGCGCAAGTGGATTTGCTGCCGGATGAGTTTGATGTGGCTTTGGATGTGTTGGCTTTGACGGATGGGTAATTTGTGCTTACAATGCCGCCGATTGTTCAACCCATTTTTAAAGGATAGGCGATGAAGAAGTTTTTAGAAGAATTTAAAAATTTTGCCAGCAGTGGTAACGTATTTGATTTGGCTTTGGGGGTCATCATCGGTGGCGCTTTTGCCACGGTTGTGGAAAGTCTGAGCAAGGATGTCATCGGCGATTTGATTGCCGCTTTGGGCGGAGCGCCGGATTTGTCGGGCTTGGTATGGCAGGTGAATGGCGGTGAGGTACATGTCGGCAATTTTTTGGGCGCCGTGATTAATTTCATCATTTTGGCTTTTGTACTGTTTTTATTGGTCAAAGTGATCATGCATTATCGTTTGGCGAACTTCCGTGCGCAGGGTTCGCGTGAATGCCCGTATTGCCGCGAGTTTGTCGCTGTGGATGCGATTAAATGCAAGTTCTGCACCTCGGATTTGAAAGCAAAAATTGATGGGGATGAAGGTGCGGATGAGCGCTGATCTTTGAAACTCTATTGGTAAAAAAGCCGTGAATCATTCACGGCTTTTTATTTACGAATTATTTACAGATAAGTCCATTGTCCAATCGGTAAATCAGCGGGTAGCTCAAATTCACCCACACGCACGCGGTGCAGCTCATCGACGCGATTACCCGCAGCGGCGACCATGCGCTTGACCTGATGGTATTTGCCTTCGCGTAGCACCAGTTCCAATAGCTGCGGATTATTTTCGTCCAAACGACGCGCGGATACGGCCTTGAGCGTTTCGTTTTCGTCGTGCAGCAGCACACCGGCAGTGAGCGCGTTGAGCATCTCATCGGTCAACGCATGGCGACAGGTGGCGTGGTACACCTTATCCACGTTTTTCTTCGGTGACGTATTTTTGTGGATGAATTGCCCATCGTCGGAAATCAACAGTAAGCCCGTGGTGTCCACGTCCAAACGCCCGACACACTGCACATCGCGGTTACGCAGCTGCGACGGCAAAATCGACAGTACGCTCATGTGGTGCTGCGGTTTTTGCGAGCATTCGTAGTTCGCCGGTTTGTTCATCAGCAGGTACACATGCTCGCGGTATTGCCACGTTTCGTCATCGATTTGCCAGCTCAAATCCGCCAGATCAAACAATTCATCGGGGTCGTCGCAGATCGCCCCATTGACCAGCACCTCGCCGGTTTCGATCAGGGCGCGGCAATACGCACGCGTGCCGAAGCCTTGCTGTTGCAGAATTTTATCAATCGGTAGGGGTTTGGCTTTTTTGGCTTTGCTCATGCTGTCTATGCTCTGTGGTTTATACGGATAACTCTTTGGCCAATTCTTCGGCGCGCGCTTTACAGGCGGCGACACCGGCGTGAATCGCTTTGTCCAAGCCATTTTCGGCAAATTGCGCCAATGCCGCTGCGGTTGTGCCGCCTTTGCTGGTGACGCGCTCGCGCAGGGTGGCGACTTCTTCGGTGGACTCACCCGCGAGTGCCACGGCGCCGGCGAAAGTGCCTTGTACCAATTGCTTCGCGGTTTGTGCATCAAAGCCTAATGCCAGCGCGTCTTGCGTGAGTTGCTCCATCATGTAAAACACATACGCCGGACCCGAGCCAGAAATGGCGGTGATCGCGTCGATTTGCGATTCCTCGTTCAACCAGACGATTTGACCGATGGATTGCAGGATGTCATTCACCCATTTACGCTCGATATCGTTTAGGTTGGGCGCGAATACGCCGGTGATGCCTTGTCCGACCAATGCGGGGGTATTCGGCATGGTGCGCACGATTTTAGCGTGGTTATTGCTCCATGCGGATAGTGTGCTGTTCGGTAAACCGGCGGCGATGCTCAGCAGCATTTGGCTATCATTCAAATGAGCGGTGAGCTCGGCCAAAGCTTCTTTCATATTTTGAGGTTTGACCGCGAGTACCCAAATATCCGGTGTCGTGGGCATTTGGGCGCAGGCAAATGCGGTGTTTTCATAGCACTGCACGCCCAAATCGTAGTTCAGTCGGTCGCGTTGCGCTTCGTTGTGCTCCACCACCGAAATTTGCTTGGCGGAAAAGCCGCCTTTTTGAATCATACCGGTGATGATGGCGGTGGCCATATTGCCGCCACCTAAAAATGCAATATGCGGTTTTGCTGTGCTCATGAGGGTCTCCTGATCGAATTGGAATGCTTATTGGGAATAATGCCGCGCACCGAAAATCGCCGTGCCGATGCGCACCATTGTACTGCCTGCGGCGATGGCCTGTGGGTAATCGTCACTCATGCCCATGGATAGGGTGTCGAAATGAGCAGCATGTTCGGTGGGTAACTGCTTTTTGATCTGCTCGAACAAGGTGCGTAGTGCGATAAAGGGCGCGCTTTGGGCTGACTCATCGGCTTGAGCATCCAGAGGTGCGGGAATCGCCATCAGGCCGCGCAGGCGCAGATGGGGCAGTGCCGTGATCTGCAAGGCCAGTTCAATAGCCTGCGCCGGCGTGCAGCCGCTTTTGCTGGCTTGGTCATCAATGTTGACTTGGATGCACACATTCAGCGGCGCGCGGGAAGTAGGGCGTTGTTCATTCAAACGCTGTGCAATTTTCAGGCGGTCTATGGCATGCACCCAATCGAAATACTCGGCCACCAGACGGGTTTTATTGCTTTGCAGCGGGCCAATGAAATGCCAGATGGCTTGATGCTCGGGCTGGCGTTCGTCAAAGGCTTCGATTTTCTCCGTACCTTCCTGCACATAGTTTTCGCCAAAGTTGCGTGCACCAGCGTTGTAGGCTGCTTGTACCGATTCGACGGGGTGGGTTTTACTCACCGCCAATAGCTGTACCTCATCCGCAGGACGCTGGGCGGCGCGACAGGCGCTGGCGACGTTGTCTAAAATGCGGCGGTAATTTTGAGCGATGTCCTGAGCGTGCATAAGCGCCTTTCGCCTGACTGATATGAAAAAAGCTCCCGATGGGGAGCTTTTAAAATTTGGTGG
>CAZCDD010000060.1:0-7793 GCA_964497405.1 uncultured Hydromonas sp.
GTTTAAAGGGTTCTACTTTTAGGTGCTGGCTTTTTTAGGGGGTATTACCATTCTACTGAATTTGATACGCTAAATTTACTAGTTATACAGACTTTTTCAAAATAAGCTATGCCTCAAACCACAAAAACATAAATTCTCTCCTGCACCCTCTAAATACCAATAAAGCCCCAACACTACGATTGGGGCTTTATTGCTTGACCAAACTCAATATTACTTAAAAGCTATATTTGATACCAGCTTTTGCACCGTAATCTTGATAGCCTTTACTACCAAATTGATACGCTGCATTGAGCCAGAAACTGGTCGCTTTGGTCGCCTTACGTTCTACACCCAGCTTAATTTCACCAATATCTTTGGTACCACCTTGTTTGATATTGGTTTCATTCATATAAACTTCGTACGGCTTGGTGTTATGCAACCAATTGACTTCTACAAATGGCTGCCATGAGCTGTTCGGGTTCACCGCATCGTTGCTTGCATAGGCTTTCATGCCCAAACGAGTTTGAATATTTTTGCTGTCACCTTTCACATATGTGCCATTACTTTCCACATGATCCTCTGCATCCACATTCATCATGGTCACTTGCGCTTTCGGTTGTAAGAAATAAGAATAGTTTTGACCTTGTTTTACTTTAAATGTGTAGCCTGCTTCCAAAGATGCGGTTAATCCTGAAATTCCATATTTTTCATCAGGCACTTCCGTTCCTGAAACCGAAGCACTAAACTTGCTCCACAGCAACCAGCCATCTAGATGGAAACCTGTTTTGTCTTCTTTATTGGCGTACCAAGTACCATAAGCACCTACAGAGAAACCTTCAATTTCGCTGGATGAAGCATAGCCCGTCAATGCAGCACGCGAATCACTATCGGCTTTACCATAGCCTGCCATCAAACCAAATACAAAGCGATTGTTACGACTGTCGGACCAGCGTGCCACATCACCACCTGCCTGAACCATGGTTCGTTTGGTTTTATTGGACAACTGGCGTGATGTATCATCGAATTCGGTACGATTGTAGGTCACGCGTGCCCATACAGATGGTTCATCTTCCCCCTCTTTAACCACGGCCGAATCCAAGAACTGCGACTCACCAACACGGTCATGCAAACGCATATCAAATAGGGTATTCGCAGCAACCAAGTTGGCTAAGTAAGAGCCCGCTTCTGGACGCATGGTTGCACCACTTTCCAAGTACCAGTCGCTATCTTTTTTAACCAAACTATAATCGTATGCGCCTGCCAAAATACGGCTGGCTTTGGTAAAGGTGGCATTAGAATCACCACCCACATCGATAATTTTGATACCTTCAATAGTTTCTGCACCCAAACCACCGATATTGTTCACTTTGACCAAACTTTCACCCTCGGTGTCACCCGTGACAATCAATTGATTAATCGGCGAGTCATCACTGGCCAGCGCGCCATTGAATGATAAAAGACTACCAGCAGTCCCAGTATAAGAACCCACTGTCACGGTCGCACTGTTCACATCCGCTCCCCCAACAAGATTCCCCACATAGAATGTACCTGAGTTGACCACTTCACCTTCCAAGACCACATTGTTGATCCCTGATAATGACGTACCGCTGGCAACATTCACCGTTGAGCTTTTCACGGTTTCACCAGAAGTACCGTCCAATACCAACGTACCATTTTTCAGATTGGTCACACCATAGTATTGCGCTTGTTCGGATTTCATGGTCAAAGTGCCGTCACCAGTTTTATTGAGCTCACCCGTAGTCGCAGAAGCATCGCTACTGATCACTGAGTTGGTCAATTCGCCATCAATACCGTTTAAGGCAACATTCAAAACGCCGTCGCTATTAATCACCACTTCGCCCGTGCCCAAACTATCCGAAGCTTTGACATTGACTGATGCGATATTGCTGGCAACGGCGATATCATCATTGTCACCAATCACAACTTTGGCGGACAAATCGGTGTTCGAGCCATTGATGGTCAATGAGTTGTCCTGAATGGTAACCGTACCTGATCCCTTGAGTGCACCATTCGAAACCGAGTTTTCAACCGAATCTGATACGCCAGAGATGGTTAAATGACCGCCATTAACATTAACAGTTGAATCCGCCACACTTTGAAGCGCGCCAATGGTTTGGTTGTTACCATTAAGATCAAATGCAGTATTTGCATCTAAATTCAGCTCTTTGGTATTCCCCAAGGCGTTATCAGAACCGGATTTCAAGGTGCTGGTATCTTTGACATAGGTCACACCATGATAGTCATTGCTCGCATTGGTCAAGGTCACTGTACCAGAGCCCACGATTTGCAAATCACCTTGAGTATAAGTACCGTCTTCATTTTCGAAATCAGTCAATTTCGCGGTCAATTCGGCGGCTTTATCAGTTTTTCCTGTCGCGTCTAATTTCAAAGCGTTACCTGTATCGATGTCATGATTATTCGCAACTTTCAATTCTACTTGTGTCAGCCCCATCACAACGTACAGACCTTTGTTATCAGCACCCGTAGTTAAATCAGTACCATATGACGCGCGCGCAACATCTTCTCCGTCTTGAGAAATCATAATCCCAACAGGATCGGGGACATCCTCACCGTCTTCATCAATCAATTTGAGATTATTGACGTCACCTGTCACTTCATTGACTGATGCCACCAACTGCGTGGTCATATTGGCATCATCTTGCTCCAACAATGGCTTACTGCTTGGCAAACCTGTATCATCGTCACCGCCTACAGTGATTTGTACATTACCTGAGCCCAAATTCAAATCGGTCACGGCGACATTATTGTCATTCAAACCATCATTCATGGTGATGGTGCCAAAGTTCACCGTACCAGCATTGAAATCCAAAGCACCAATATTTTGTGTTCCTTTACCTACATCCACGGTACTGTTTTTAGAGGCTTTCAACGTGGCGTTGGTTAAAGCATCGGTATTTTTGGTTGCATCTTTGTCTAAATCAAGATAGGCATCACGTAGCTCAACCGTTCCTTCAAATGTACCGCCAGTGTTGGCAGTCCCCACAAATTCGAGGGTACTTTGAGCGGTATCATCAGAGTCGCCATCAAATACAAACGTACCTTTACCCAATAACTGGCTGCTTAAATCCAAATTGCCATTTTTGTTATAGTTTACGGTACTGCCTACATCGGTAATATTATAGGATTTTGCATCTGGCACCAGGCTACTTGCAGCATCTAGCTCATTGATGGTTAATTGGCTGGCATTGTTTAAATCGAAGTCCTCAACGCCATTTAAAGTCGCTGTCGTATTGACAGTCAATTTACTGGAGTCTAGACCAACGTATTCAACATCTTTAATCGTGCCCGTATTATTGATGGTAAAGTCGGTTGAGGTGCCAAAATTCAATTTATCGTAACCTGCACCGCCCTCAATTTTCGAGAATTGTTTGCGCACGCCATCGTCATCCGCGCCAGTCATGGTGCTGACATTGAACACGTCCTCACCGTCACCCGTAACGAAATACTCAGCCTTGCTACCCGCTTTCAGATTCACGGTATTTCCGGTATCCCCCGTATGACCCAGCAAAGAAACCTTACCATTGATGTTCCCTGTACCGTCGTTGGTAAAGATAATTGGAGATTTGTCACCCGTAGTTGATACTGCAAAATAATCTGTCGCATTAGGATCCTCGGTAAAGGTCAAATCCGAATCAAAGCTACCATACAAAAGATCGCCTTTATTGGTGAAAGTTTCAACATACCCATTGTTCAAATCAACAATGGTTGAACCTGTACTGGCTGAATGCAATTTACCACTTTGAGTCACATTTTCAGACGAGCCTGCAATCACCAGAGCGGAATTACCCACGTCGCTAATGATATTCACGCTGGCACTGGTGGCCACGTCTTTCGTGCTGTCTACCCAAATACCATAACCATTACTCTCAAAAACATTGACCACTACATTTTCATAACCGGTATTGCTAATGGCATTGGTCGTTGATCCAGTATAGTGTCCGTCAGTAGAATCGATTCCTTCAAAGCGAATCCCCGTACCACTGCCATAAACATTAATTGTGGCTGAAGTGCTGGCATTAGTAGACGATACGCCTACAGCTGAATGAATGCCGTAACCATCTTTCACATTAATAACCGAATCATTCGCCAAAGTAATATTCGTCAAACTAGAGCGATTCTCAATACCGTTACCCGAGCTCAAATCAGTGCCATCACCATACAAATCCAATGTAGCCCCATCCAAAGTAATACTGCTCGCACCATCTACCAAAATACCATGCGCGGTCCCTATAGCTTGGGTAATACCATCTCCCGTCAGTTTTAAAGATGCCTGATCTTTCACATGGTAGGCTGAATCATTAGTGTTTCCAACAGCACCCACAGCCGTGACCACTGGCGTACTTCCATCACCATCGTTGTTAATCGTTGCCAAAGAATTACTACCACTGATTTCGACTGCAGTACCATGCACAGTGATATTTGAACCCTCTTCGCTCACCAAGGTACCGCCATTATCAATTTTCACACCAATATTATCTCGGCTCGGTTCATCAAAATTGATTGTCCCTTGGTGAATGAGTTTTCCCCCATTGGTCACATAATAGCCAATCGCATCTTGGGCATCTACATTCCCACCTGCTTGTAAATCAGCTGAACTGGTCAGGGTTGACGCCCCATTTTGACTACTATCTACATTCCCGTTCAAGTCATAGTATTTCCCGTCAACTTTGGCCAAAATAGCCCCGTCCCCCGTAAGGCTTAAAGTTGTCGAATCGGTAATGGTCGCCTGTGCACCACCCTCTACACGAACGCCAATTGCGTCTTCCCCATCAACTTCCAGTGTAAATCCACTCAAATCCGCAGTGGTTTGGTGATTAGATCCAGTCGCTACTTGGCCGCTGGTAATCACAAAAATCGTTGCATCTTTCGTACCATTGGTGCTGAATGTAGACAATGTTGGATTATCACTATCAATAGAACTTGATGAAAAATTAGAACCTCGTTCTACACGGAATAATACAGAGCCTTCACCAGCCAGCACCAAATCCTTAGTACTATTGTATTCAAGCGCCGTTGTTCCATCAGATATACCAGAAATCAAGAAACCAATTTGGTTGGTTTTATCATCCGCAAAGACAATTCCCGCTTCATCATTAACGACTACCGTCGCTCCATCCCGAACATGTACACCAATCGCGCGATCTGCATTCATATTAATAATCGCATCATCCGATAAAGTAACAGTGGTTCCATCCCCTTGCGCCCAAATACCAAAATTAGCAACAGCTGTGCTATCTACATTTTGTGAATTTAAATTAATTTCACCCGAAAAATCAACGGTCGCACCGTCTTGCGCCTGGATCGCCGTACTACCACTGTCATTGAGTGTAATCGTTCCAGCGATATCCGCAGTAGAATCAGCACCCTTGACCAAAATAGCCTTATTGCTATTACCGGTTGTTGAGCCCAACGTATCAGTAGAACCGCCATCCGCATTCAGAGTAATATTGGTTCCTTCATCACTCACATAGCTACCGCCATTCTGTACTTGCACGATTGTGGCATTGGTTTGAGTAGATGACACATAAATATTACCTGCATTGGTGCCATCATGAGCATTTGTGAACGTAGAACCAGCACCATCCACTCTAATAGCAACATAATTTGTAGCTGAACCTGCCACAACTGGGGCCCCATGCTCATCCCTGTTATAGCCAATATATATATCACCACCATTGACGCTTGATGAAGCGCCATCCATCGATACAACATTGTTTTTACCCTGGCTAATGATAGTACCGTTATTCACAGTGGTCGCACCATCATATGCGTTTTGTGAACCTGTCACTGTGCCATTGTTTGTGAATTCCGAATCTCCCTTGATGATGACCCCACCGCCAATTATTGAGTCGTTCACTACTGTAGAACCATTACCTGCAGTAACCCACCCACCAATTGTGGCGCCAGTATTATTAGAGATTGTCGCATTTTCTCCTGCAGACACACTACCGCCAATGCTGCCACTATTGTCCACAGTACTATTATTACCCAGCAACACGGACCCCGCGATTGTCGCTGTGGCAGCGTTATTCACCGTCACGTTGGTCGCTATCCCAATACTGCCAATAGAAGCACCATCATTATTGTTGATCGTGCCATTATTCAGAACTACATTTCCTGTAATAGCGCCATCATTATTCAAGGTGTTTTCAACTGTTCCTCCAGCTGCCCCACTCCCTTTGATGGAGACATCACCTTTAATCGTACCAGTCGAAGACACATTCACTTCGGCATTATTAACTTTAATAGCACTATAACCATTGGCATCTAATGTACCATTAATATTGTACGTATTTTGTGCCGTTTCACCAGACTCATCCCAATCACCACGAATAATAGAGCCACCACTTTGGCCCTCATCGGTGTAATTTTTAATCGTATTCCCTTCGCTCAGATTCACTGTTGAACCACTGTTTTTGACACCAATGAAGTAGTTATCACTAGTGCTTTGTAAACCGATATCATCTGTATCAGCAGAAGTTACCTTATTAGCAAATTCTGTTGCTAAACCGCTTTCATCCGCCAATGCTTCCACTTCGGCATAGGTCATACTGTAGGTGATTGTATATGAACCTAAATGACTGGTCGTCACACCTGCCTCTGCAATCGCTGCATCATACCAAGCTTGCATCGCATCTGTAGTAGCGTAATCCAAGCGCAATTGAATATCTGTTTTGATTTTGTTTAATAGCAATTGGTTATACGCAGCGTAATCTGACGCGTTATCGATAGTGACATTCATACCCAACGCACTGCTATAAAAACCACCTGGATAAACCATTTGATTTAAATTGGTTGTATTCGTTGAAGTATAAGGCCCATTACTAAATGTCTGTGATGTTGATGCGCCGCCGCCAGTGTAGTACGCAGTATCTGTGTTGTAATTCAGACTACCACCATCGGTCACATTAATCACGCCTGTTTCATTTTTACTAATGGCGTTTAGCACCGCATTATCCGCAGAGCCCGTATTTTCTACGTTTACAACTGTCCCCGCCCCAGTCACTTCAATCATATTCATACCAGAATATTGATCATCCTGCGGGGTCTTTTCATAAAAAGTGAACTTTAAATCAGTACCACCCACACCAGTAGCAGTATTCACTTCCGTAATTGTTTGAATGGCGTTGATTTGAAGTGTTGCACCAGTCACAGGATCCGTATATCCAACATAACCTTTTACAATATTGGCTCCTTGCGTATCCGATCCTAAAAGTGCCACATCACCTGTCACAACGAATTGCTCATCGCTAATCCCTGCTGCAATCGTCTGCGCTTGTGTAAGGGCTGTTTTCAATCCCTCTAACTCCGACTCAGAGGCTCCGGCAACCACTGCGTTGTCATAAGCAGTTTGTGCATCAGCAACATTACCGTATTTGAGTCGATATAAATCCACTATAGAACTACTTGGCGCAAAAGTATGTTGTTTAACCTCTTCTCCCTTTTCTGTAGAAGAAAATCCGTCACCCGCGCTCAAATCTAAAGTATCAGATGAGCTGATTGTCGTATGACCTACAGCATCATCATTATTCGCTGGTGTATAGCCTTGAGGAACGCCTGTGTCCGCTTGCGCCGACAAAGATAAAACCACTGCAACTACACCTGCTGCACCACCTTTTTTAGCACCTTTAACCAGTTCCGAAACAACAGACATGCATCCCGTGGATTTGCTTTTAATCACTTTATATAATTTATTCATTTTCTTTCCTCATTTTGGATGGTAATCCCCCCTAAAAAGGCGGTATCTAAAAGTAGAATCAGCACAAGTCCTG
>CAZCDD010000061.1:0-7759 GCA_964497405.1 uncultured Hydromonas sp.
CGGATTGGTGAAATAGGATGTCGCCGTATTGGGTTTTGAGTTCGGCGATGAGTTCAAGTGCCGCCTCTGTGGCGATGACGCGTTCAACCATATATGTGTCTCCCTGATTTTTGAGTGCGTACAGGACAGACCATCGGGTCTGTCCTGTTGCCGTTTGCCTTGTGTGGCTGTGCGTCTTAGAAGAACCCTAATTTTTGCTCGGTATAGCTGACCAGCAGGTTTTTGGTTTGCTGGTAGTGGTCGAGCATGACTTTATGGGTTTCGCGACCAATGCCGGATTCTTTGTAGCCACCGAATGCGGCGTGTGCGGGATAGGCGTGGTAGCAGTTGGTCCACACACGGCCGGCTTTGATGCCGCGTCCCATGCGGTAGGCGACATTGCCATTGCGCGTCCATACGCCGGCGCCGAGGCCGTAGAGGGTGTCGTTGGCCAGTGCGAGTGCGTCGGCTTCGTCCTTGAAGGTGGTCACGGCGAGTACGGGGCCGAAGATTTCTTCTTGGAAAATACGCATTTTGTTGTGGCCTTTGAACACGGTCGGCTGGATGTAGTAGCCCTCGGCCAGATCGCCATTCAGATGGGCGCGTTCGCCACCGATCAGCACTTGAGCGCCTTCTTGTTTGCCCAAATCGAGGTAGGAGCTGATTTTGGTCATTTGCTCTTGTGAGGCTTGCGCACCAATCATGGTGTCGGTATCCAATGGATTGCCTTGTTTGATCGCGGCGATGCGAGCCAAGCAGCGCTCCATAAAGGCGTCGTAGATGGATTCGTGGATCAAGGCGCGCGATGGGCAGGTGCAGACTTCGCCTTGATTGAAGGCAAACAGCACGAGACCTTCGATGGCTTTATCGAGGTAGCCATCGTCCGCGTCCATCACGTCGGGGAAGAATACATTGGGCGATTTACCACCGAGTTCGAGTGTGGCGGGAATGAGGTTGTTCGCGGCGGCTTGGGCAATCACGCGACCGGTGGAGGTGGAGCCGGTGAAGGCGATTTTGGCAATGCGTTTGCTTTGCGCCAGCGGCATGCCGGCTTCGCGGCCAAAGCCGTTGACGATGTTGAGTACCCCCGCAGGCAGTAAATCGGCGATGAGTTCAACCAATACGAGGATGCTCACCGGTGTTTGCTCGGCGGGTTTGAGTACCACGCAGTTGCCTGCGGCCAGTGCGGGTGCGAGTTTCCATGCGGCCATCAGGATCGGGAAGTTCCACGGGATGATTTGCCCGACCACGCCGAGCGGCTCATGGATGTGGTAGGCCATGGTGTTTTCGTCGATTTCGCTGATGCCACCTTCTTGCGCACGGACACAGCCGGCAAAATAGCGGAAATGGTCAATCGCCAGCGGAATGTCGGCATTGAGTGTTTCGCGCATGGGTTTGCCATTGTCCACGGTCTCGGCGTAGGCGAGCTTTTCGAGGTTGGCTTCGATGCGATCGGCGATTTTCAGCAAAATATTGGCGCGTTCTGCCGCCGAGGTTTTGCCCCAGCGATCAGCGGCTGAGTGCGCCGCATTCAGCGCCAATTCGATGTCCTCGGCGGACGAGCGGGCGGCTTGGGTATAGGGCTTTCCTGTGACTGGGGTGATAACGTCAAAGTACATGCTTTTGGTCGGTGCGACCCATTGGCCGCCAATGAAGTTGTCGTATTGGGCTTTGAATTGTAACGGTGCGCCAGCGGTGTTCGGATGTGCGTAGATCATCATGGTCTCCTAAAATAGTTGGGAATGAGTGCATATGCTTTGCACTTGGAGCCATCATGCCATACGATAGGTTGAATTTAGGTTGAACGTCTGGGTTGTTGGCTGTGGTTTAGAACCCCAACTGTGCCAATCTGGCCGAAACAGCCGTTCGCCGCCCGTCATTGCTCGGTAGCAGTTGCTCCAGCAGCGCGAGTATCTCGTACTCGGGTTCGTGGTGCAGAGAAAAACGCCAAAGGGCTTCGGTATCATGGCTTTTGAGCAGACTACGGATGACGAGCTGATGCAGGTAATCTCGGTATTCGACGATTTGTGGGGCTTGGGATTGGGGCAGAAGTGGGCGCAAATACAGTGGCATGAACTGCTCAGGCTGACCTTGCAAGGCATAATGCTCGATCATCTGCGCATCGGTTGCACGCAGGGTCGATGCTAGTGCCAGACGATACGGGCGGGCGGACAGTGCTTCACCAATGTGTTGCCGTAGATGGGTCATCTCTGATTTGAGTGTGGACATGGAAACCGCCTGATCTCCATATACATACGCGTGCAGTGCTTCTAAATTCAAGCCTTCGGGGTGTAAGGCCAGAACGGTAAAAATCTCTTGGAGCCGTTTCGGTAAAGGTTTTTGTCCCAAATACATACCCGCCTGATGACCACACAGATTCAGATAAAAACTCGGCTGTAATTGTACCTGTGACCACAACTGCGATATCTGGTGCGCGTAGTGGCTGGCGGTGGCTAAGGCCAGAGGGGTGGCGTGTTGCCACGGGGCGCTGATGTCGAGCACGCCGGCCAGTTGACCACTGGGTGCATGGACGATGGGGGCGGCATAGCACACCCATTCGTGCAGACTGGGCAGATAATGTTCGGCGGAAAAAATGGCGGTCGGTTTGGATAAGCGCGCGCTGACTGCGACCGCATTGGTGCCGATGCTGTGCTCATCCCAATGGGCTGAGGGCATGAAATGCGCTTTCTCTAAACGCCGTGCCATCACACGATTGGAGGCGGTCCATTGCAGCGTCGCATGCGCATCGCTCAAGCCGATGGCAAAGCCGATTTCTTGGATCGAGTGATGTAGTTCATCCAACAGCGGCTGAGCGATTTGGTACAGATGCGAGCGCACGAATTCGCGTCGCACCGCATCGGGGTCGTCTATCGGTGCGCAGGTTTGGTGGACACTGACGTGCGGTTCGGATATTTGCCATGATTGCGTTAGCCATGAAGGCTCGCTCTCGTGGCGTTGCTGCACGAAACTTTGCCATTGCTGCTCGGTGTGCATGCGCTGAGCACGCAGGCGGTCATTGCTACGCATGGTTGTCTCCTCACAAAATGGTTTTTTGTGCTGTCCGGCGGTTTTTTGGGTGCCGCTCTATGACGTGAATGACTGCATCATACAATAAAAATACGGGCGGTAAACGTAGAGATTGTGTAAACAAAAAATGCACGGTGGTGCGCTAATATTATGATTTTATGCGTGATTTTTTGAGGTTTGCAGGTGTTTGAGCAATGCCGCTGCATCCAAGCGACCTTCACAGACGAGCTGATCGTCGGGGGTGGTGAGTACGGGAATGCGCAGGCCGTAGCGTGCTTCAAGTTCCGGTTGATCTTCGATGTCCTGCCAGATGAGGTCTATAGTGTAACCGTTTTTCTGCGCAACCAATTGCACATCCGCCGACATATCGTGACACAGATGGCAGGTTTCTTTTCCGTAGAGAAATAGGCTGGTACGTGCGCTCATAGGCGATCATTCACCCGCGGTGAGGGTGATGAATTGACGTGTTTCACCGCGGATCACATACAGCACCACGGTGTCGCCTGCATTGAGTGTTTGCGCGGTTTGGTTGAGCTGAGCGGTGCTGTTCAAGGGGGTTTGGTTGAGGGTAACGATGACGTCGCCTGCGGCCAGTCCATTTTCTTGCGCGGAGCCTTGTATTTCGGAGATGATCATGCCGCTGCTGATACCGAGGGCGTCTTTTTGTGCGGTGGTGAGGCTGCGTGCGCGTAAGCCCAAACGCTGCCAAGCCCAACTGAGTGGGGTGGCTTGTGCTTTGGCATTGCTGAGGTTGAGCTCCAGTTGCTCACCGGCGCGAAAGACGCGAATTTTCGCTTGATTGTCTTGGCGCAAAAAGTCCGGCAGCGCGGTCAAATCAGAGGCGTCTAGCACGCTTTGGGTTTCTAAGGCGATGATGACATCGTTCTTTTGCAGACCGGCATTGGCGGCAATGCTGCCGGTGCGTACTTGGGTGACCAGTGCGCCAACCGCGTTGTTCAGTCCTAAGGCAGCGCCTTGTGCTGCTTCGATATTGCGTGCGGAAAAGCCAATTTGCGATAGAAAATTAATGCTTTCTGAGGCTTTGTTGTAGCCATCGGAACTCAGTTGGCTCAATGAGGCGTGGCGGAATAAGCCGAGCGGCGCGCGGGTTTGGGTTGAGTTAATCCCCAGAGCCTGACCATAGACGTTGAGCAGAGGTCCACCGCTGTTGTCGCGTGTGACGGTGATGTCGCTGACCAAGCCGATGGCGGGCGTTTGCGCCGGTGTGCTGACGATCACGCCGACGGATACGCCGCGCTTGTTCGCGCCGATGCCGATGACGCCTTCACCTTCTTCGACTTGTCGCGCCAGCCCAATTGCAGGTAAGTTGCTGGCTGCTATTTGCAAAATGGCCAAGTCGTTTTTGGGCTCGGTGCGGCTGATGCGTGCTTTAAACTGGCGTTTGTCCGCGAGGGTGACAAATATTTCGTGCATGCCGCGCACCCATTGAAAATTGGTGGCGATTTTACCGTTGGCACTGATGATAAAGCCTGACCCCGTAATGCGCTTTTTGACCACCGGTGTGGCTTGGCTACTGACCAGATTCGGATTGTCGATGAAGATGGACGAGAGCGAGCGATAGACCGGATCGTCGGTGATGTTTTTGTATTTTTCTGGAATTTTGACTTTAACCCACTGAACACCCTGCACCTGTACGATGGCGGGGGCGCTGTCACTGACCAGTTGATTGACGTTAACGCCTGCGGATGAGGCCTCCGCCCAGACGCTCAGTATCAGTGCGCCCAGCAGCATCCATGCGGATCTGTGGGGGGATGAACCTGCGGCGGTGGGGTGGCGTTGAGGCATGGAAATGATGGCCGTTAATCTGCGGTGGGTTGTACGGTAAACGTTTTCTTTAACTCTTTGATATTGTAACAAATATTTCAGATAGGCATCGCTCGCACCTGTGAATATTCGGCAAAAGCTTGTGTGTAAAAAACCACGCTGCAACAGCGTGGTTTTTGGATGAATCTTTAAGACAAGGGAATTAGGCAAAATTGGCCGCTACGAAGTCCCAGTTCACCAAGTTCCAGAATGCCTCTACATATTTAGGGCGCGCATTGCGGTAGTCCACGTAGTACGCGTGTTCCCACACGTCGCAGGTCAACAAGGCTTTGTTGTCGGTGGTCAATGGAGTGGCGGCGTTGGAAGTCGATACCAAGTCCAATTCGCCTGCAGGGGTTTTTACCAACCATGCCCAGCCTGAACCGAATGTGGTCACTGCGCATTTGGTGAAGGCTTCTTTGAATGCGTCAAAAGAGCCCCATTTGGCGTTGATCGCGTCGGCCAATGCGCCGGTTGGTGCGCCACCGCCGTTCGGTTTCAAGCCGTTCCAGTAGAAGGTGTGGTTCCATACTTGCGCCGCGTTGTTAAACACACCGCCAGACGATTTTTTCACGATCTCTTCCAAAGACGCGTTTTCAAACTCAGTGCCTTTGATCAGATTGTTCAGGTTGTCCACATAGGTTTTGTGGTGTTTGCCGTAGTGAAACTCCAAAGTCTCAGCAGAAATGTGCGGTGCCAATGCGTCCATGGCGTAAGGCAATGCAGGTAAAGTATGTTCCATAGTCGTATCCTCAAAATCAAAATTATTCTGTCTCGGTGTGATTGACCGTGCCAATCACGCGTCCACGTGCGAGCTGGATGGTGATGCCATCGCCGGATTGCAACGTAGCCGCATTATAAACGATAGCTTCGTTTTGTGTGTACACGTACGCAAAGCCGCGCTGCAGCACGTTGTGCGGGTTGAGTTGCTGCAAACTCTGCGTCGCGTACTGTGTATTTTGCTCACGTTTTTGCAGATAACGCTGCATGGCGTGCTGTAAACGATGGTTTCGATCGGTCAGCGCGTTGGCTTGCTCAGAGAGATTCGGGCGGGCGCGCTGCCAGCGGTAACTCAGGTGCTGTGCGTGTTGTGCGTTCGCGTCCAAACGCCGCGTGATGGCGTGGCTGGCGCGCGTCCACAACTGTTGCAACTGCATGTTTTTGTGGGTCAACTGCTGCGCGGGCGTGAGCAGTCCCAACAGCGCGCGATCCAGTCGTTGCTCGGCCTGCTGTTGCGTCTGCCGCATGGCGCGCGCCAAGGTGCGCTGTATCGCGTCCAACTCGGCTCGCCAGTCCTCGGCACTCGGGCTGCTGATGAGCTCGGCGGCTGCGGTCGGGGTGGCTGCGCGCACATCGGCGACAAAGTCGGCAATGGTGGTGTCGGTTTCATGGCCGACGCCATTGATGGTCGGCAGACGACTGTTGAAAATCGCGTGTGCGACTTCTGGCTCGTTAAACGCCCATAAATCTTCTAAGCTGCCACCGCCACGGATGATGAGCAGCGCGTCCAGATCCTTGTTTTGGTTGGCTTTCTCGATGGCCTTTGCGATTTGTCCGGCGGCGAGTTCGCCCTGTACCAGCGTCGGGTACAATTGCAATTCGATGTGTGGCGCACGGCGTGCCAGCGTATGTGCGACGTCGCGCAGTGCGGCGGCTTGTGGTGAGGTGACGATGCCGACCTTGCGGATGAAATAGGGCAGTTCTTTTTTCGTGTCGGGGTCAAACAGGCCTTCGCGTTCGAGCTGCGCTTTGAGTTTGACAAAGCGCTCGTACAGCGTACCCATGCCCGCTGGTCGCAGGGTCTCGACCGTGAGCTGGAAATCGCCGCGTGGTGTGTATAGTCCGGCGGAGACATAGGCTTGTACCGCGTCGCCTTCGCGTGGTTGCCAGCTCAGTAGATTGACTTTCGGGCGGAACATGACCGCGCGCACCTGCGCTTTTTCGTCCTTGAGCGAAAAGTACCAATGTCCGCTGGCTGCGCGGGTGAGGTTGGATATTTCACCTTGTACCCACAGCAGCGGCACATTGCGCTCCAACAATGCCGCGATGCGCTGGTTCAGCTCGGTGATGCTTAAATACGATTCGGCCATGCGTGTTGCTACCTTAGTCGAGTAATTCAAAAACCATCGTTACGCTCTCATGCACTTGGATGTCCTGTGGCTCCATATCGGCTTGAGCCGCAGCCATCATCGTGGCTTTGGCGTAACCACCGTAGCTGCGTGGCGCAATCGGGCTCATGTCGCCGTAGAGGATTTCCTGTACCTTGCCCAATTGAACATTGGCGGTCGTGGCGAGTGTGTGTGCGGTGTTTTGCGCGGACAATACGGCGTTTTTCAGCGCTTGCTGGCGCAAAAGCTCGTTGTCTTTGAGCGAGAAGCCAACTTGAAATTCTGCATCGCTTTGGCTGTGCGACATCAGCGCGATCAGCTCATTGAGCTGCTGTGGGTTGTTGTCCAGCACAATTTCCATGCGGTGCGAAGCGCGATAGCCGATGTCGTAACTCTGACCGTTTTCGTATTTGGTCTCGGTATGGACGGCAAAATCGGTGGTTTTCAGCGAGCGCGTGGGTAATTGCGCCGCGTGTATGCTGCTTTTGAGTCGTTCGCTGGCGCGGTTCAGTAGCGCGACCGCCTCGGCGTACTCGGTCGCTTTGCCCGTCACGTTCAACGACAGTGTGGCGGTATCGGGTTCGGCTTGGGCATGACCCTCGCCGGTCACTCTGAGTAAACGCATGATGACCTCACTCGGTTAGAAACGGGACTTCATTGTACCAGTATGCGTGTCGTGGCGATGAATACATCTCCACAAAATTTGCAGAATTGCGCTCGAAATCGCGTATAATCCGTGGTGATTCTTTTTAACACAACGGAGCGGTTATGTATTCTGAAGACGATAAAGACAACGATCAGCGGTTTGTATTGGGCTTGCT
>CAZCDD010000062.1:0-7752 GCA_964497405.1 uncultured Hydromonas sp.
GGGTTTCGCCTTGCAATGCGTCGATGATTTGCTCGTCGGTTTTGGTGCCCAAAGTCGCTACGACCAGACCTTGCGTTTCACCACGGGTGAACAATGCAGAGCCGTGTGTGCGCGGCAATACGCTCAAGTCGATTTCGATCGGACGCACAGTGCGCGTGTCACGACCGTCGATACGCGGTTTGCCGTTCAGAATTTCAGAGCGCACCACTTTGGCTTCGAGGTCAAACAGGATGTTGCCCACTTCAACTTCGTCCACTTCCGCGTCACCTTCGCTCAGAGCGGCGATGGTTTTCGCAGATACTTCGCGCAATGCGTTGGTACGCAATTGTTTTTCACGGATTTGGTAAGCCGCTTGCACATCCGCACCGGCGATTTGTTCGACTTGAGCGATCAACGCTTCATTTTTCGCTGGCGCAGTCCAGTTCCATTCAGGTTTGCCGCCATCACGAACCAAGTCGTAAATCGCGTCAATCGCGGCTTGCATTTGTTCGTGACCATACACCACGGCGCCGAGCATGACGTCCTCTGGCAATTGTTGTGCTTCAGATTCCACCATCAACACAGCCGCTTCGGTACCGGCTACAACCAAATCCATGCGCGATTTTTCGAGTTGGCTAAAGGTCGGGTTCAAAACGTATTGACCATCGATGTAGCCCACACGCGCCGCACCCACAGGACCGGCAAACGGTACACCAGAGATGGCCATCGCAGCAGACGATGCGAGCAATGCCGGAATATCTGGGTTCACTTCTGGGTTAGAAGACAAGACTTGAACCACCACTTGAATCTCGTTGTAAAAACCTTCTGGGAACAACGGACGCAATGGACGGTCGATCAAACGGCTGACCAGCGTTTCGTTTTCAGACGGACGACCTTCACGGCGGAAAAAGCCACCCGGAATACGACCAGCTGAATACACTTTCTCAATGTAGTCCACGGTCAATGGGAAGAAATCCTGCCCTGCTTTAGCTTGCTCTTTGGCAACCACAGTCGCCAAGACCACGGTGTCGTCCATATTCAGCAATACCGCGCCAGATGCTTGACGCGCGATACGGCCCGTTTCCATGGTTACGGTGTGTTGGCCGTATTGGAAGGTTTTGGTGACTTTATTAAACATGCTCATTGTCATATCCTTTATTAAAAAATGGATGTGCCTAACATGCTATTCCAACAGTGTGCTGCGAGATTTTTTCTAACCCACTCTTGGAATAACACCTGTTAAAAGCGCATCCGATTAAAACATTGATTTTAAAAACCACAAAATGAAAACAAAAATGCCTGCATCGAGCGATACAGGCATTTAGATTCATTACTTACGCAAGCCCAGACGCTCAATCAAAGAACGATAGGCATCAGCATCTTTACGTTTCAAGTAGTCCAGCAATTTACGACGACGGCTCACCATTTTCAACAGACCACGACGTGAGTGGTGATCTTTCTTGTGAACTTTGAAGTGCTCGGTCAATTCGTTGATACGAGTGGTCAACAAAGCCACTTGAACTTCTGGAGATCCGGTATCGCCAGCAGCGCGCTGGAATTTAGCCACGACTTCGGCTTTTTGTGCAACAGTAGACATAATCCATCCTTTAAAAATAAACACTTGCGGTCACGCCAGTCTAACGGCGCGCCGTGCGCTCAAAATGAGCAACGAGTATTATAAGCAATATCGCCCTATTGCACAAGTCAATTTCCCTGTAAAGTGCTCAAACCAAGGGAAAATTGACAGCGTTTTAACCATTAGGCCAAAGTTTTTGTCAAAGTGAGCATCAACAGAATAAACAGCACAAAAATCATGGCGCGCCAGAAAATCCCCACACCACTATTAAGTGTGCGTACATCCGGCTCAGGACCCAGACCGATTTGACCGGCATGCTGAGTTTCTGGCGATTTCAAAACGGCATCTTCGCCATAGAGCGCCAATTCATGTTCATCCATCATATCCTGTGTGCGTTGCGCAATGCCTTCGCGCAAGGTCACGCCCAAAGCACCGGCACCCGCCGTCAAAACCACTGCCGCTGCATCAGGCTCACCCAATAAACGCAGACTACCCGCCTGAGTGCGCCAAGCGTGCAAAGCATCTTCAAAATTACCCACCACCGCAAAAATAATGGCCGCAAAACGTGCTGGTAAAAACTCAATCCAGCTCATCATCTTACGTGCATAGCGGGTATAAGCATCCTCTTTACCCTCGGCACGTAATTGCCAACGACGTGCCAACAAGTCCGCCAAGCGATAAAACACCACGCCCGCCAGACCGATTTTGAACGGCACGAAAATCAAGTACCAGAACAGCCCAGCAAAAACATAGCGCAAACTCGATAAAATCGCCATCTCTAAAGCCTGACGGATGATCTGCGTTTCGGTCAATTGCGTCACTTGCACATTACCGCGATAGCCGGTTAATTCCGCCTCTTCGCGCAACCACTCAACCAGCGCACTGCGTGCCTGAGCATCATCCTTGACTGCCATCGCTTCGCGAATTTTACTGTAATGGTGACTGAACTGGCGAATCCCCAAAGTCAGATACAAAACCGCAATGGTAAACACCAAACCCAGCAGATGATGCGCAGAATCCAAAGCATATCCCAGCACCCCAGCAATCAATGAACCGACCAAGGTAATAAACCAGAAGGTTTGCCACGGTTTGGCCTGATCCATCGACAGCGCGCGTTCAATGTAGTCAATCGCATTACGCAATATTTCCCTCAGCTTAGAATAGCTCGACAATGGAAAAATTTGTTCCAAAAATAGCGCGCCTAAAATTGCGATTAAACTCATAGGATTTCCCTCATATTTATCGCGTTTTTACTGAATGGGTGCAACCCGCCCGCAAAAACACCGATCAAACCATTGATTCAAATACTGGCAGCATTGTAACGTAAACTCAAGGAATAATAATGAACGCTCGTGCACAAATCACGCCCCGCTCTCGTTCATCTTTTCAACTCGATGCCCAATGCACGCGTAAAACCGAATCAAAGTTATGCAGCATCGCCATACTTGCCCCCCAGATGAAATATTCCGCCTGTGCAGACGCATAGGTCACACTCAAAAATTGCCGACGATGCCCCTGAAACTCAAAATGATGAACCCGCCAAGCATTTCGATCCAGCACATGAGCAAGCGGCGCTAAAAACACCTGATCGACCTCACGCTCATCCACCCGAATATCTTGTGACCGCCATGCAGAATCAGTCATCACCGCCACCACCGGCGCCACCGAAAAACCCGAGATGGTGTAATAGCTGGGAATGACACCCAGTACCCGCACATCATCATGTTTTAGATTGATTTCTTCTTCAGCCTCACGCAAAGCCGCCTGCTCGGCACTCTCACCCTGCTCCACTCGCCCACCGACAAAGGCAACCTGCCCTGGGTGATGCCGCAAATGTTGCGCACGCGTACTTAAAACCACCTGATAGCCCTCATCTGAAGCCACCAGCAGCAGCAATACCGCAGCAGGGGTTAAATCCTCACGCGGCTCTGTATCGTACTGCCACAAATGCGTGACCGCATGAGCGTTTTGCAATGCCGCTTGAATGCGAGCTTCGGTCAAATCCCGCAAGCATTCAGGCGTCCAATCCAGTAACGAAAAATGAGCCGATCGGTCCGATTCGACCCAAGGCACACTCGGAACATCGCGCGGATTGAGGATAAGTGGCGGTTTTTTAGTCATAGTTGCATTGTAGCGCAAATCATTCAATCGCTATATCTGCAAAAAAACAATAAAAAACGCGAACCGTAAACGATTCGCGTTGATTTGCAAGGGCAATGCGCCGGCTTACTTAGCCACAGCTGCTTTGCGCGCAGGCAATTTTTCTTTAATACGTGCAGATTTACCAGAACGATCACGCAAGTAGTACAGTTTAGCACGACGTACGTCACCGCGGCGTTTCACTTCGATACCTGCAATCGCTGGAGAGTACAATTGGAAAGTACGTTCCACACCGACGCCTGATGAAATTTTACGCACGATGAAAGATGAATTCAGACCGCGGTTGCGTTTTGCAATCACCACACCTTCGTATGCCTGAACACGTTTGCGATTACCCTCAACCACGTTAACGCTCACCACAACGGTGTCACCCGGGGCGAATTCAGGAATGGTTTTACCCAAGCGAGCAATTTCTTCTTGCTCTAAAATTTGAATCAAGTTCATTTATTTACTCCAAATCCATCGTTTGCTATCGGTTTTTATTATAGATAGCCAGAGGATGGCGATGATGCTTGGTGAAAAATACGACTATTCACGTTCGACATCACACATTTAACATGTTTGAACTGCAAACAGCCCAAACCCCAAACAGCTCTTATCAAAATCGCCGCATTTAAGCTAAGATTTCAACAATTGAGCCAAAAACTTTTCGTCTTTCGCATCGAGCAAACCGCGTTGCCGCGCTCGCTCAATCAAATCCGGTCGCTTGTACCACGTTTGACGCAATGCTTGCTCACGACGAAAGCCTGTTATTTTAGCATGATCTCCGGATAAAAGCACGGGCGGAACGGCAATATTTTCAAAAACTTCCGGTCTTGTGTAATGTGGGCAATCCAACAAACCGTCCAAAGCGTCCGAAAAAGAATCCTGAACCGCCGACAGATCGTCGTTCAAAACCCCCGGAATGCAACGCAACAGTGCATCCAGCATCACCATCGCCGCCAATTCGCCACCGGATAGAACCACATCACCGACGCTCAACTCAGCATCAATCAAACCCAAATCAAATAAACGCTCGTCGATGGCCTCATAGCGACCACACAAAATCACCAAACCACGCGAACGATCAGCCTCACCCTCATTTGGAGCATGCGTATTCATCAGATCCAACTGCCGCTGAATCCACGACTGCGTCAATTTTTCACCCTGCGGCGACATGAACACCACATACGGCTCAAAACCCAAATCCATTTGTCGCTCACGCGCAGAGCGAATCGCTTGCGCTAACGGTGGCGCCATCATCACCATGCCCGGACCACCACCATACGGACGATCATCCACGGTTTTGTACGCATTGGTCGCGAACTCGCGCGGATTGGTCAATTTAAAATCCACCACGCCCGACTCAAATGCGCGACGCACCACACCCTGCGCCGTCAATGCTTCAAACATTTCGGGAAACAAGGTGATGACATCTACCGCGAGCATAGAAGCGTTGGACATAAGGATGTTTTAGTTGATGAGATGAAGCAAACCAGAGAAGTCAAACAGACGCCACAACAAAAACAACGCATTTTTACGCGGTTGCATCAATATCCCAAGTCACCGCAATGGTTTTGGGCGTGGATTTCAGATTCACCTCGCCGACAAAAGCCGAGACAAATGGAATCAGGTATTCAAGCGGTTTTTGTCCTTCACTCACTTCAGCGCCTGAGCGAACCTGCATGACCGTGTGTGCGGCATTTTCCAACAAGCTCACCACCTCACCCAGCACCTGATTATCCTGATTGATTACTTGTGCACCCATCAAATCGACCCAGTAAAACTCGTTGTCCTCTGTTTGCGGGAACGCCGAGCGTGGAATGGCGATTTGCCAACCTTTGAGCTGCTCCACATGGGTACGATCACCCCATTCTTCACACACAGCGACCCACGCATCCGCATGGGGTTTGAGCTGTTTTGGCGCAACGGATTGCCAAGCAGCCTGCGCCAAAGCCTGATCTGGAATATAGGGTGCAATCCACCACTGCTTCGCATGAGACAAGGCGTCGGGAGAATGCGAAAAAGGATGGATTTTCGCCCATCCTTTGATGCCGTATGCTGCACCAATGCGTGCAACTACGACCAACTCATCCAGCAATTGAGCCGAGAACGCCTGTGCATCCAATGATTTCGGTTGCCCAGTTTGCTCACGAGTACGTTGTTTTTTCGGAACAAAAGTTGCCATAATCAACAAACCCGAAGCTCAAGCGCTCAAGAATGAGTCAATTATTTTACAGATTTGACCAAACGAGCAACCGCTGGGCTCAATTGAGCGCCCACGCTTTGCCAGTGAGCCAAACGGTCTTGCTCAATACGCAGACCTTCAACGCCTTCTGACGCCAATGGGTTGTAGAAACCCACGCGTTCGATGTAACGACCGTCACGACGATTGCGAGAATCAGCCGCTACGATGTTGTAGAAAGGACGCTTTTTAGAACCACCACGAGCCAAACGAATTACTACCATTTTTATTTACCCTTCAAATTCATCAGCTCTACCCGAGCCGACGTTAACTAAAATCTATTGCGAAACCTATTGCGTTACCCTTAGCCGGCTCATCACACCCATGAACCATGCCATAAACGTTTAATTATACAGCCCAAATTAGTTTTTAGGCAAGCGTAAAATAATAAAGCGAGTATCAAGCGTGGCTTATACCCCTAAAGCCAGCGCCAAAGTCTCTTTGACCTCTTCCATCACCACATAGCTTTTCGAGTTGGCCACGCCCGGCAGACGCAACAGCACATCCAGCAGCTGACGATATTCGCTCATTTCACGAATACGTGCTTTAATCAGATAATCAAAGTCGCCTGAGACCAGATGGCATTCTTGCACCTGTTCGACTTCCAAAACTGAGCGGCGAAAATCCTCAAATTTGCCGTTAGCCATATCACGCAGGCTGATTTCGACGAATACCAACAGGCTCGCACCCAACTCTTGCGGATTCAGGCGTGCGTAGTAGCCCAAAATAATGCCGCTGCGTTCCAATCGGCGCACACGCTCAATGCACGGCGTCAAAGACAAACCGACTTGCTCTGCCAAATCGGTCATCACAATGCGACTGTCATTTTGCAAAATGGTTAAAATTTTGCGATCGATTTTGTCCAAAGTCTTACTGGCTTTTTTCTCTACGCGCATACCGGCCTCTTTTCACAGTGATTATTTAACAAATATAAGTCCAATTTCAGTAAGTAATTCTACCATTATTTACAGCGAATCCAATCATCTATTCGTGTCTTTTGTCTATTTTTATACTTAATATCAATAAATATTACTCAATTTGTTGCAAAAACCTATTAACTTAGTATTTTAGTCAACCAATAATTCGCAATATTTCCCAAGACGAGCCCATTAAGTCCATACGGCTTTGCGCCATGCCTATGGTACAATCCGCCATTATTTTTTCAGTACGGATCGTTTTCATCATGTCTAATACCATCACCGTTTTACCTTCTAATAAAAGTTTCCCGATCGAAGACAACGAAACCATTCTCGAAGCGGCATTGCGTGCCAACGTGATTTTGCCCTACGGGTGCAAAGATGGCGCGTGTGGCTCATGCAAGGCCAGCTATGTCTGCGGCGACGTGGATATTGGTATGAATAATGCGATGACGCCGGATGATTATCAAAAAGGCATGCTGATTACCTGCAAAACGACGGTGACTTCGGACGTGACCATTGAGGTGAATGTTGCCAGCGAAGGTGCATTCCCTGTGCGCAAACTGCCGTCGCGCATTATCGAGATGAGCCGCGCGACCGATGACGTGATGATTGTGCAATTGCAATTACCAGCGAACGATCAGTTTGAATTTCATCCAGGGCAATATATTGACGTGATTTTGCGGGACGGATCGCACCGCAGCTACTCGATGGCGTGCGCGCCGCGTTTGGAACAAAAAACTCTGGAACTGCACATCCGCCATATGGCCGGCGGCGTCTTCACCGATCAATTGTTCAGCTCGGTCAAAGAGCGCGATATTCTGCGTCTGGAAGGTCCGCACGGCACGTTTTACCTGAATGAGCAATCCGATGCGCCGATGATTTTCATCGCTTCG
>CAZCDD010000063.1:0-7683 GCA_964497405.1 uncultured Hydromonas sp.
AATGAGTTATAAACCCACGCATTATATAGGATTCGGGGATGTGCGCGAAGGGGTTGTGGGTTTTGAAGTACTAAATAAAAAGGCAGCAGAAAAGTGGTGCATTGAGCATAAAAGCATGACTCTACGGCTTAAAGTGTCGGATACAAGTATCCGACCTACATTCTTGATTCGGAGATTCAAAGGAGATAGGCATGGCGGCGATTGAAATAGAAAATCATAAGGGAATGCCTTTAGCCTACACCATGTATTGGTAAGTAGTGATGACCAAATTGGTGCATACGGCATAAGTCACGCTATTCACTTTATGGTCTTACTGCTACCACGAAGTCGAGTCCAAACGTCGCTGTCAGACAAATGAACGCGTTGTTTTTACGGTCGGTTTGTTGTTTGAGCGTTTGCGTGCAAACGCGAGTTTCAAACCGACCTGATTCAAGCGTTCATTGTTTTGCATGACCGCGAACTTGATTTTTTTGAATCCTTTTTGTATCAAGACAAAAAGGATTCGCCCCGCGGCGGAGAGCGGAATGCTTAAGACCACCCCTAAGTCCATGAATCGTTACATTCATAGCAGGCCACTTCTTTGCTTTGCCCCCCTATAAACCTACAAACCCCCTCTTTCGAGGGGGCTTGGCGGAGAATACGGGATTCGAACCCGTGAAGGAGATTACCCCTTACTAGATTATCAATCTAGCGCCATAAACCACTCGACCAATTCTGGAAAGACTCAAATCTTTCCGCAATAGACCGAGCATGATGATTAAGAAACTACTAATTCACACTAGTAATCTGCTTGCAATACTAACATATAAAAACCGAGATTCCTATAGCAATCCTTTATCTATAATGTAATTTATCAGGTTAACAAACGACGACTACTTGCCTCCCAACAAATTACATAACAGTTTTCCGAAATCAATAGCATCAACATTCCACCATATTCACCGCCAAGCCTCCTTTGGCGGTTTCTTTGTATTTGTTTTTCATGTCCGCGCCGGTATCGCGCATGGTTTTAATGACCATATCGAGTGTGACGTGGTGCGTGCCGTCGCCGCGCAGCGCCATGCGGGCGGCATTGACGGCTTTAATCGCGCCCATGGCGTTGCGTTCGATGCATGGAATTTGCACGAGGCCACCCACTGGGTCGCAGGTGAGGCCGAGGTTGTGCTCCATGCCGATTTCAGCAGCATTTTCAATTTGCCCACAGCTTCCGCCCATCGCAGCGGCCAATCCACCTGCGGCCATCGAGCAGGCGACGCCAACCTCGCCCTGACAGCCGACTTCAGCGCCTGAAATGGAGGCGTTGAGTTTGTAGAGGATACCGATCGCACCCGCGGTGAGTAGGAAGTCGCGCACGCCTTGAATATTCGCATTCGGCACAAAGCGGTCGTAGTAGTGCAGTACGGCGGGGACGATGCCCGCTGCGCCGTTGGTCGGGGCGGTGACGACACGCCCGCCCGAGGCGTTTTCTTCATTGACCGCAACGGCGTAGAGGTTGACCCAGTCCATCACGGTGAGCGGGTCGGATAGGCCGCGCTCGGCGTTTTTGGTCAGTTGTTTGTACATCTCGCCCGCACGGCGTTTGACATTCAGACCACCGGCGAGATAGCCAAAGGCGTCGGGATTGTCGATGCCGCAGCCACGACGCACGCAGTCCTGCATAACTTGCCAAATGCGGTCGAGCTGCTCGTTAATCTGCTCGGTGCTGCGCCATGTGCGCTCGTTTTCATACATGAGCTGGGCGATACTTTGTCCGTATGTTTGGCATTGTTCGAGCAGTTCTTTGGCCGAGCGGAACGGGTATTTGACTTCTTCGTAAGCGCTCAATACCGGCGCGGGGTCCATGCCGACGCTGGCCACAAAGCCACCGCCCACGGAGAGGTATTTTTTTTCAATCAATTCGGCGCCATCCGCATCATAAGCGGTAAATTTCATGCCATTCGGATGCTCGGCCAGCGCTTGACGGCGGTGCAGGATGAGGTCGTGTTTGAATTGGAACGCGACTTCGTGTTTGTCCAGCAGGCGAATGCGTTGATCCAGCGCCACTTCATCCAAGCGCGCCTGAATCGAGTCCATCGGTACGTCCTCAGGCGTATAGCCCATTAGCCCGAGCAGCACGCCTTTATCCGTGCCGTGTCCCACGCCGGTCAGACCGAGTGAGCCGTACATCTGCGCACAGATGCGTGTGGTTTTAGCCAAAAAACCTTGTTTGTCCAAAAGTTCGACAAACATTTTTGCCGCACGCATCGGCCCCACCGTGTGTGAGCTGGACGGTCCGATACCGATTTTAAATAGGTCAAATACTGAAACTGCCATGCGACAACCCCTTCCTTTGTGTGATGTGGTGGTTTAATTATGGATTGGTCATACTTTATTTGGGTTTGTGTTGCTCAAGGTATTGCCCCAGCCATTGCAAAAACACTTCGCTGGTGCGTGTGACATTCAGCCGCATCATGGTGGATGCCCCCAATTTTGGTGAAAACAGACTGCCCGGCGCGACCAACCAGCCGTCATTTTTCGCCGCCAGCGCCAAGGCATTGGTATCCACGCCGGTATCCACCCACAGGAATATGCCTTCCTGCGCGTGCTCGGGGTATTGCACGCCGATTTGCGGCAGTTGTACGCGCATCTGCTCATGTGCCGCGGCCAAACGTTGGCGCAATTTTTCCAGATGTCGGCGCTGTTGTCCATCCACCAGCAAACGGTGCACAATGCGCTCATTCATCTCCGAGCAGACCATGGCTGAAAGCATTTTGCGCATGATGATGCCCTGCACATGCTCCTGCGGACAGCACAGCAGGCCGACACGCAAATCAGCACCCAAGGTTTTGGAAAAACTCGCGACATAAAACACCCGCTTGAGCTGATCGAGCGCGGCATAGCGCAGGGCTGGCGCACCTCGGCTCAAGCCGCTGTGCAAGTCGCCGTAAATATCGTCTTCCAGCATATAAGCGTCGTATTCCTCAAGCAGGCGCAGCACCTGATAGGCGCGCGCGGGCGTAATGCCGTAGGAAGTCGGATTGTGCAGCACACTGTTGGTCACATACAGCTTGGGCCGCTCGGTCTGCATGATCTGGGTGAGCACCTCGATATTCGGCCCATCCGGTTCGCGCGGCACGGTAATCACGCGCAAACCTTGCGCCTGCAAACAACCATACAGCCAGAACCAGCATGGATCATCGACCAGCACCGCGTCACCCGCGTTGAGAAAATACCGTGCGACCAGATCAATCGCCATCGAAACACCGTTGGTCGTGACCACCTGATCGGGCTGCGCATGTATGCCCAACGGATGCAACTGCACCACGATCTGCTCGCGCAGCGGCGCGTAGCCGTTGATATGACCGTAATCATAAATATGCGTATCGGTGCTGCGCGTCACCGCGCGTACCGCCACGCCCATGCGCTCATTTTCCAACCATGAGCGCGACAGCAGGCCACTGCCTGGGGTGCGCTCATCCGGCAAATCGGAAAATAGGTGTCGCAACAGCCACTTTGCATCGACCACGCTGGTTTCCTGAAACGCCAGCAGATTTTTTTGTGCCGAGTCCGGCTCGGATTTGGCCACATGAATCGCCTGCGCCACATAAAAACCCGAACCAGCACGCGAAATCAAGGCGCCGGAAGCGACCATTTTTTCATACGCATTGACCACGGTAAAACGCGATACGCCCAATTTATCAGCCAACTGACGTACCGACGGCACGCGCGCGCCGGGTGCGTAAAAACGCAAGTCAATGCGCTCGGTCAGCCATGCGACCACGGCATCGACCTTGTTATAACGCGGATCCAGCGCATTCGGGCTCATGCTGTGCTTGACTGACGACGGCACTGACGATGTCGCTGGGGTCGGCGTATGCGGCTGCGGCTTTTCAATAGAGGCGTCCGATAACTGATCGGAAAGTGTATTGTGTTCCATATCGGTACAGTTCTTTAATTGTTTACAGAATTGTACCGTTACTGTATCGCAATTTTTCAGTATTGTGTCAATATTTACGGCTTATCGGGGCATGGCGATGACGCATCACTCACACGACACTCAACGCGGCGTATTACTCGGCCTGTTGGCTGTGACCATGTTCGCGCTCAGTTTACCCATGAGCAAGCTGGCGATTGGTCATTCAACGACACCGTATTTATCACCGTGGTTCCTCGCTTATGGTCGTGCTGCAGTCGCAGGTTTGTTGTCCATCGGCTATTTGTACCACACCCGCGCGGTGCGCCCCAAGGGTCGTCAATGGCGCTATCTGGCGTATATTGGGCTGGGTAATGCAATCGGCTTTCCGGTACTGCAAAGCATCGGCCTGCTCTATGTGCCGTCCTCGCACGCGGCTGTGTTCAATGGCTTATTACCCCTGGCCACCGCCGCCATCGCGGCGCTGCTGTTTCGCCAACATGCACCTCTGCGTTTTTGGCTCTGGGCTTTGCTCGGCGCGGCGCTGGTGATGGTATTTGCGGTATGGCGTGCCTATCAACTGGATGGCGTATTGACCCTGCACTACGCGGATGTGTTGATTTTTATCGCGGTATTGCTCTGTGGCTATGGCTACGCCTATGGTGCCAAACTCAGCCGCGAGTTGCCTGCGGCTCAGGTGTTGTGCTGGATGTTGGTGTTGTTTTTACCGATAACGCTGCCGGCTTCTTTGATGACTTGGCCAGAGCGCGTGATTCCACTGAGCGCTTGGCTGGGATTTGTCTATGTCGCGGTGTTTTCGATGTGGGTGGGCATGATGATCTGGTATCACGCTCTGCACATCGGTGGCGCGGTGCGCGTCAGTCAAGTGCAAATCATTCAACCGTTTTTAACCATTCTTTTCTCCGTACCGCTTTTGGGTGAGCATTTTCAATGGCTGACCCTGCTGTTTGCCGGCGCGGTGGTCTGGACGGCGTATATGGGTAAAAAAGTACCCATTGCACCACCCCCGCAATCGTTGAATACGGATATTTCAAATAAATCAGGTACACTTAACCTTGCCTCCGATCGTGAATGAGCCGAGGTATCCCGCAACCATCCTTTTGAAATAGAAAGAGCGCTATGAAGATCACTCAAATTCCATACTGCACGGTTAATTGGTCTGAAATTGAACCCGTCAAACACCTCGGCGAAACGGGCTACGCCCTCTGGCGCACGCAGACTTTCGGCCCCGAGGACAACCCGATTTGCGTGCACATGGCTGAATATTCACCGGGCTACGCGGCCGATCATTGGTGCGACAAAGGGCATATTTTATTGGTACTACAAGGCGAGCTGACCACCGAGTTGACCGACGGTCGCATTTTTACCCTCAGCGCTGGTATGAGCTATCAAGTGGCAGACAACTATGAAGCCCACCGCTCGCGCACGAAAACCGGCGCCACCTTATTTATCGTAGATTAAACTGTATGAATTACACCCACCAATTTTTCAACGACTATTCGGAAAGCGCGCATCCGGCATGTTTGGCCGCGATTGCGCGCCATCCGACGCAGCAAGAATCCGGCTACGGTCTGGACCGCATCAGCGCCCACGCGCGTGATTTGATCCACGCGCAGATTCACGCACCGAACGCGGACATTCACTTTATCAGCGGCGGCACACAAGCGAATCTGACCGTGATCGGCTCGATTTTGCGCCCACACGAGGCGGTGATTGCGACCGAAGCCGGTCACATTTCTACCCACGAAACCGGCGCGATCGAGGCGACGGGACACAAGGTCATCCACACCCCGCATGAACATGGCAAACTCACGCCCACCGCGATTGAGCAGGTGCTGCGCACGCATCCGAATGAGCATTCGGTCAAACCACGCCTCGTGTTCATTTCGCAATCAACCGAGCTGGGTACGGTGTACAGCAAGGCCGAACTGCAAACACTACGCACGCTGTGCGATGCACATGGCTTGTATTTATACATCGACGGCGCGCGCATGGCGATGGCGTTGACTGCCGAAGGTGCGGATGTGACGCTGGCAGACATCGCGCAGTTGGCCGATGTGTTCTACATCGGCGGCACGAAAAACGGTGCGTTGCTCGGCGAGGCGATTGTCATCGTCAATCCGTTATTGCAAAGCGATTTTCGCTACGCGCTCAAACAGCGCGGCGCACTGCTCGCCAAAGGTCGCGTGATTGCCAGCCAGTTCGTCGCCTTGTTTGAAAATGGTTTGTATTTTGAGTTAGCGCGCCATGCCAACGCCTGCGCGCAGCGATTGCGCCAAGGATTGAGCGAGCTGGGTTTTGCCTTCCAAACCGATTCACCGACCAATCAGATTTTCCCCATCCTGCCCAATCGCTTGATTGAGCAGCTGCAAAACCACTATGGTTTTTATGTCTGGGAGCCCTTGGATCACGAGACCTCGGCCATTCGCTTGGTCACTTCGTGGGCCACACCGATGGAAAAAGTCGAGCAGTTTTTGACCGATGTGCGTCAGTTAATGTAAGACAACGTTTTACCTGAAAAGACTTTTATGAAATCCACCTTGCTGTTTCTGTTTGTGGCCGCGCTCGGTAACTTTTCCTACCACATCGGACAAAAAGCACTGCCGCCCAACGCCAATCCGATGGTGCTGCTGATGGTGATTTACGCCATCGCTTTTGGTTTGTGTGCGACGCTGCTGCCGTTTTTTCGAGGAACAGAAACCGTATCCGTAATGAAACTACTGAGCTTTTGGCAAATCTGGCTGATCGCACTGGGTGTGCTGCTGATTGAAATCGGCTTTCTGCTCGCCTATCGCAGCGGTGGCTCGGTTCAGTGGTCGGGCGTAGCGGTGAGTGGCATGGCGGCGCTGCTGCTGATTCCGGTGGCGGTACTATTTTTCCGCGAATCGCTCTCACTGGAGAAAATCATCGGCATCGTCACCACGCTCATCGGATTGTATTTTTTAGTCAAAGATTAAACATGGAATTGGGATTATGAAACTGCCTTTTTACATCAGCAATGTATTTGCCGAGTCGGCTTGGGGCGGCAATCCACTGGCCATCGTGCCGCTACTGGACGGTCAAACGCTTGACACCGAAACCATGCAGCGCATCGCGCGGCAGTTCAACCTGTCCGAAACCGTGTTCATCACGCCACCAACCGCAGCCAATCATGTGGCACATCTGCGGATTTTCACCCCATCCTATGAGTTACCTTTCGCCGGTCACCCGACCATCGGTGCAGCACAGTGGCTACATCAGCATTTAAACCAGCCCGATACCTTCACGCTCACGACACCTGCAAAAACGGCGACCATTACACATAAAGACGGCATATTCCGATTCAAATTATCGGGCTATCAATCCGCCCCATGCGCCTTCACGCCCGAGCATTTGGCGCAGGCTTTGGGCTTAAATCGGGAGGATGTCGCAGATGGCTACCGCTGGATGAACGCGGGAACATGGCAGCTCATCGTACCACTGACCTCGCGCGAAGCCGTGCTGCGCGCACAGCCCAGAAATGCCAGTGCTTTGCTGGACGACAGCGTGGACGCAGCGCACGTCAATGTCTATCTGTGCCATGAAAATCACGGGGCGGTGACCTCGCGCTATTTTTTCAACCTTGGGCAAAGTCTCTGTGAAGACCCCGGCACCGGCTCGGCTTGCGCCAATCTGGGCGCATGGGCACATGAAGCAGGTTTTGCGCCGCTATCATGGAAAATCACCCAAGCCGAGGCAATCGACCGCCCGAATCATCTGTATCTGAACGTGTCCGAGAATGGTGAAATCCA
>CAZCDD010000064.1:0-7622 GCA_964497405.1 uncultured Hydromonas sp.
AGGACTTGTGTTGATTCTACTTTTAGATGCCGCCCTTTTAGGGGGTATTACCTTTCCAGTCTCGGTAGGTCCAATGTGCTACGCCAGCCTTTGACTCGTTCAAAGGAGGTTTTTTCTTTCAAACTGACTTTGGTGTTTGAGCAGCCTCCCAAAGTAAGGATTGCTGTGCCCATTAAGATGTAAAACGATATTTTTTTCATTATGAAATTATACCAAGCCGTTTTTCATAGGTGGTTCGGATAGGCCAAAAATTTGAAATCGTTTATTGTCAGAAAACTGCTTCCAATTTGAGTTTATGGTATTTTCAAATACGCTATACTCCTTTAAACTACGCCGTTCAACCGCTGATACCATTTCTTCGGTCGGTATTTTGAATAAACATCCGATATAGAATCGCCAATCACATCTCTTATGGCCGAGCATCAAAAAAGGCCTTTCGATGGTTTTTCAATAAAAACAATTACTTAACCAATTTTACTGAGTATTTCTGAGCAATGAATCGACCTTTAACTCGAGCGCAAGCGAACCTTTTACTGCTGATCTGTGCCTGCGCATGGGGCTGTGCCTTCGTTCCACAGTCCATCGCCGCACCCTATATGGGCGCCCTAACCTTCACCGGCACACGCTTTTTACTCGGCGCGGTACTCATCAGTCCGCTGGTTTGGCTGGAGTGGAAAAGTTTGAAACAAAACGCCGCTGCGCCCACCATCACAGCTAAAGACTGGTGGCACATCGTGCTCATGGGCTTGCTGCTGTGCGCAGGAACCTCTTTGCAGCAAATTGGCATGAAATATACCACGGTCACCAATGCGGGGTTTCTAACCGGTTTGTATGTGCCGTTGGTACCCTTGCTGGGGCTGATTTTATACAAACGCCGTGTGCACTGGGTGGTGTGGCCGGTGGCTCTGGCTTGTTTGATCGGTACCTGGTTATTGACCGGCGCGGGAAAATTAGCGCTCAACGTCGGCGATCTGTGGGTTTTGGCAACCGTGATTCCATTTACGCTGCACGTTTTGTGGGTCGGTGGCTTGGCGGAGCGTTTGCATGCCCCGCTGTTGGTGGCATGGGGGCAATTTGTGGTCTGCGGTGCGCTCGCCCTGCTGTTTTCTCTGCCCTTGGAAACCTTTGATTGGAACAATTTGCCCCAAGTGTTTTGGCCGTTGGCGTATATGGTGTTTATCTCCGTCGGTATCGGTTTTACCGGTCAGGTGATCGGCCAACGCTACGCGCGCCCTGCCGAAGCGGCAATCATTTTGTCGGGAGAAACGGTATTTGCGGCCCTCGCGGGCGCGGTTTTCTTGAGCGAACGCCTGACCTGGTATGGTTATTTGGGCGGCGCTTTGATTGCCATTGGGATTGTCGTGGTGCAAATTTTGCCCGAACCGAAAAAGCCACCGGTGGCCGAGCCGTTTCAGTTGTGATCGGCCCATCATCAAAAGGAGCCTACCGCTTTTTTTGAGGGTGTTGACAAAGCCCCTCTCCACTTGCCCTTTGCCACTTTCCCGCAAGCGGACGAGGGGTAAAAACATAATTTTGTCAGCAATCTAAAAAGGAGCCGCTGGCTCCTTTTTGCTTTGTTAGAATTACGCCGACGGTCGGCGTGACAAATGCACGCCTGCGAGCATACAGCGCACCGAACCGCCTGCCAGTTCAATAGTGGGCACGGACAAGGGCACCAAGGTCGTGCTTTCCTCCATCAGCGCACGCTGCGCCGGTGTCAGGCTGTCATAAGCACGCTGCGACAGCGCCAATATACGCCCTTCACTGCCCGTTAATTCGAGTGCATTTCCGGCAAACTCATCAATCTGCTTTTGTGATAGTTCGATCACATCTTTGCCTGATTCTTCCAGTCGCGCCTTGACCTCCGCGCGGCGCTCAGGTTTGACGATGCAATCCAAACCAATCAACGCATAATCGGTGGCAATGCACATCATCACATTGGCGTGGTAAATCACCTGCCCGCGTGCATCCACAGTGTCAAATACCATCGGCTCGTAATTAAAGTGCGTGCAAAAGCGTTCCAATGCGACCGGATCAGCGCGGTGCGAACGTGCGGTGTAGGCCACGCGCTGAACGTGATCGAGCACCATTGCGCCGGTTCCTTCTAAAAACAATCCGTCCGGCTCCAATCCCGAATAGTCAATCACATCCTGTACTCGATATTCCGACTTGAGCATTTCGATGATGTCGTGGCGACGCTCGCGGCGGCGATTCGGCGCATACATGGGATAAATGGCGACATGGCCACCCGAGTGGGTAGAAAACCAGTTGTTCGGAAAAACCGAATCGGGCGTTTGACGCGAGCCATCGTCTTCAAACAGATGCACACGCACGCCGTGCGATTGCAAAATCTCAGCGGCGCGGCTGACTTCCTCGTACGCCATGCGCGAAATATCGGCACTCTGATACTGCGCACCCGCTTTTTGAAATGAATTATCCTCTGCCGTTTCAGGATTGGATACGAATTGATGCGGACGCACCATAACTACAGCGGATGGCGCTTGAATAGAAGTTTTGTGTGTGCTCATCGTTGGCGTTCTTTTAGGGGGCAATGAGGCGCATTGTGGCAGAGCCATACGCTGTTTTCAAGCCAGCCTACCCAACAGACGAAAAAAAACACCTGAGCGGATGGCGCATCAGGTGTTGGGTGGTCTCATCAAAGCATTACAGTGCGTTCACTGCGTCCAATGCTGACACATAGGCCAGATTTTGCGCATCCGCTACCGCTTTGTAGGTCAACTGGCCTTTGCACACGTTCAAACCATTGAGCAAATGAGCGTCGTCCAGCAGTGCTTGCTTCACGCCTTTGTTCGCAATTGCCAAGGCATACGGCAAAGTTGCGTTGTTCAGCGCATAGGTCGAAGTGCGCGGAACGCCACCCGGCATATTGGCCACGCAGTAGTGCACCACATCGTCGACCACATAGGTTGGATTTTCGTGCGTGGTGGGTTTCGAGGTTTCGGTGCAACCACCTTGGTCAATCGCCACGTCCACAATTACCGCGCCTTTTTTCATTTTCTTGAGCAAGCTTTGCGGGATCAATTTCGGTGCATTCGCCCCCGGAATCAATACCGTACCGATCACCAAATCCGCATCCATCACCGCTTTTTCTACCGCGCCTGTGGTTGAGAAAATGGTTTTGATTTGATTGCCAAAAATATCATCCAGATAACGCAGACGGTCAATGTTGCGATCAAATACGCTCACATTCGCGCCCATGCCCACCGCCATTTTTGTGGCATTCAAACCTGCTACACCACCGCCCAACACGACCACATTCGATGGCGCAACACCCGGAACACCGCCGAGCAACGCACCCAGACCGCCTTCTGGTTTTTGCAAAGCATACGCGCCCACCTGAACCGCCATACGCCCCGCCACTTCGGACATCGGCGCGAGCAAAGGCAAGGTGCGATTGTCTGCGGTCACGGTTTCATACGCCACACCGATACAACCGGATTTGAGCAAACCTTCCGTTTGCTCTGGATCTGGAGCCAAATGCAGATAGGTGAACAAAATTTGGCCTTCGCGCAGTTGTTCGTATTCAACTTTTTGCGGCTCTTTGACCTTGATGATCATATCGCATTGCGTGAAAATCTCAGCCGCAGTTGCTTTAATCTGCGCGCCAGCGGCTTGATAAACCGCATCATCCGCGCCAATGCCTTGCCCAGCATTGGTTTCAACCCAAACTTCATGACCATGAGCCACCAGCTCGCGGACATTCTCAGGGATCAACCCGACGCGATTTTCATTGTTCTTAATTTCCTTAGGTACACCGATACGCATAATCATCTCCTTTGATCAATCACATATTTGAATTTTTCAAAAACATCACCTGCATTCAGCTAAAATATACGGTGAAAATTTTTGCGAAGTATAACGATAACCAAATAAATTATTAGCACAATTTTTGTGCAAATATAAAAAAATATCGTATTTTTTGGTTCAAACGCCGTAAAAAATTTCGATAATGAAAATGGACGCATGACTCAGCTGAATTTGGTATCATTTCATCCCATAAAAATCAACATTCACCCATTCTCTGATGCGCTATTTTGCGCTACAGCGCGTCACCCAACTTCCCCTTTCTTATGACTCATACACCTCGTATCACCCTCATCGCCGCCATTGCCAGCAATCGCGCACTGGGCAAGGACAATCAACTGCTGTGGCATTTGTCCGAAGACCTCAAATTCTTCAAACGCACCACGCAAAACCATCCGATCATCATGGGGCGTAAAACGTATGACTCCATCGGCCGACCTCTGCCCAATCGCACCAATATCGTGGTCTCCAGCCAGCTCAAAAGCGGCGATTTACCCGGCTGTCAGCTTGCAGGCGATTTGACGCAGGCCATTGAGCATGCCCGACAAACCGATACGGATGAGATTTTCATCATTGGGGGCGCACAAATCTACGCACAGGCCATGCAGCAAAACCTCGCCGATCGATTGTTGATCACGCACGTCAAACGCGATTTCGAGGCCGACGTATTTTTCCCAGAAATCAGCACGCGCCATTGGCAAGAAGTCTGGCGCGAATCGCACCACGACGAAGCCAGTGGCTTGGATTTTGATTTTGTCGATTATCAAAAAATCGGCTGAGAGGAAACCCCATGTCCACCACAACCGCCAAAAACAAACCGAAAAAGCTCGATAAAACCACCGCCTACGAGGTGCGTCCCGAGCAGTCGGTGGATTTACTCAAAGCGCTGCACATCCTGACTCAGGATGGCAAACTGAATCAAGATTCACGAAGAAAACTCAAGCAAATCTATCACTTATTTAATTTTATTAAACCATTACTCGAAGATATTTTAAGCCAAAAGGACACCCTCAACTTGGTCGATCACGGGGCGGGTAAATCGTATTTGGGCTTTATCATCTACGATCTGTTTTTCAAACCACAACAACTGAGTGCAGAAAAAGCCAGCATCTACGGCATCGAAACCCGCCCTGATCTGGTAAGCCGCTCACAAGATTTGGCACAAAAAGCAGGCTTTGATGGCATGCAATTTCTTAATTTATCGGTCGCAGAATCCATTAGCTCCGATGCTCTGCCGGAACAGATTGATATCGTGACCGCCTTGCACGCTTGCAACACCGCGACCGATGACGCGATTCGCTTTGCCTTGGCCAAAAACGCCGAGCACATTGTGCTGGTTCCGTGCTGTCAGGCAGAAGTGGCGAGCTTTTTACGCCAAAATAAAGGGCAATCACTCGCCAACCCGCTGTCGGAAATATGGCGCTTTCCCATTCACACCCGCGAATTTGGCAGCCATTTAACCAATGTTCTGCGCTGTTTACAGCTACAAGCGCACGGCTACAGCGTTTCTGTGACCGAATTGGTTGGCTGGGAACATTCCATGAAAAATGAGCTATTATCGCCAGCCGCCAACGCAAAGCCAACGGGCAAATTCAATACAACCGCAGCGCCGCTCAACGGCTATCCGAATTGCTCAACACCTTTGGCCTGAACCATGATTTGCACGAGCGATTTTTCACGCCGCAAACGAGTGACAAAGCAAAAGCAGAGCCTCATTAATTTTCACCGAGCCGCAGCCAAAATCCACCGCAATCGGCTGCGCTCGCGTATAATGCCAAGCATATTTTATTACGCCGTTATGGCGCTTTAATCACACAACCGATTCAGTTCGGTGAAGGAATTCCCTATGAAAATTGCTAAAAATACCGTCATCACTCTGTCTATGTCTGTGACCGACGCACAAAACAACTTCATCGAAGAAACCTCCGGCGATGGATTTACTTATCTGCATGGCGGCTACGATGATTTCTTCCCGAAAATCGAAGAAGCCCTCGAAGGCCAAGACGTTGGCTATGAAACCACCGTTCAGCTCGAACCAGACGATGCGTTTGGCGAATACGATGCCGAATTGGTGCGCGTAGAGGATCGCTCATTGTTCCCAGCGGAAATCGAAACCGGCATGATGTTTGAAGGCATCCCCGAAGGTGGCAGCGAAGACGACATGGAGTTTTTCACCATCACCGACATCGCTGGTGACAAAGTGGTGCTCGATGGCAATCATCCGCTGGCCGGTATGGCGCTGCGCTGCTCTGTTAAGGTAACGGATGTGCGCCCTGCTACCGAAGAAGAAATCGCTCACGGTCATGTACACGATGGCGACGGTCATCACCATGACCATGACCACGACGATCACGACCACGGCACTGGAACCGTGCATTAATCCAAGTTTAGGTGCGATATGACAGCATTTGGCGCGCTGTGCCCTCATTGCAAAACATTGTTCAAGGTGTATCCCGATCAATTGCGCTTGCATAATGGCTATGCCAACTGTGGCGCATGCGGTTTGTCCTTTGATGTGCAAACCGCATTGATGCTTCTGCCAGCGCACCAAACGCAATTTTTACCGCCCAACCCCGCACAAGCCGACGGACTACCGGTGCTCAATGCCATGGTGCAGGTCGATCTGCCCGCTCCGTCGCACGCAACCCACCCCATCAACCACGGTGATTCAAGCTCAGGAGCGCACTGATGAGCGCCAGCCGGCAATCACCTTGGCAAACCTACGTTCCCCGCATTGAGCAACACCACCGCCATTGGCTCACCGATGCCGGCTCACTGACGCTCAAGCTCAAGCGCCACTGCCACGACTTTCGCGTCATTCGTGCCTTTCAGGCCAAAACCGCACTGCATTTGAGCGAGCAAGCGCCCTTGCAATTGCGTCTGGCCGATCGCGTGATGAGCCGCAACGTGATTTTGTGTTGTGACAACCAGCCCGTGGTATTTGGGCACACGGTCACGGCGCTAGACACGCTCAAGCGACACTGGCCATTTTTCAACGGCTTGGGGCAAAAAGCCCTCGGCTTGGCGCTCTTTTTCAACCCGCTGATTCAACGGCAAGCATTTGAATTCACGCGACTGTCATCCCACGACATGCTGTATCGTTTGGCACAGGAGGCATTGGCACAACACGCCTTCAATATCACACTGCCGCCGCATCTTTGGGCGCGCCGTTGTATTTTCACGCATCAACGCCAACCCAACAGCCGCATGATGGTCACCGAAGTCATGCTGCCCGCGATCTATGAACTGCACGAATGGCAAGCCAGCTTGAGCTATGAGCACGCATAAATTCACCGATGAGCCGTTCGCTGACGAACCTTTTGAACAGTTCGAACCGAGCCAATCCAACGTCCAATCCAGCACCCAACTCAGTATTCCTGAGCTGCGCCAGCACCTCATGCACCGCGCCGTTTCCTATCTGTCACGGCGCGAGCACAGTCAGGCGGAGCTCAAGCGCAAATTACTGCTTGCCTTTGCCGAACAAGCTTTTACACCGGATGAAACATTCGACTCATTAGAAGCCCTCATCGATCATGTGCTGGCACACTTGGCGCAGAACAATTGGCAATCCGACGCACGTTTCGCCGCACAAATCGGCAAAGTCAAAGGCGAACGCTATGGCACGGCGCGCATCAAGCATACACTCCATCAACAGGGCTTATCGAAAGAACTGGTCGATGAAACGCTTGCCGAATTGGCACAAAGCGAATTACAACGCGCGCATGCGGTTTGGAAAAAAAAATTCGGCGCACCACCGGCCAATGCGGCGGAGTATGCCAAGCAAACCCGCTTTATGG
>CAZCDD010000065.1:0-7564 GCA_964497405.1 uncultured Hydromonas sp.
TTCGCCTGACTGATATGAAAAAAGCTCCCGATGGGGAGCTTTTAAAATTTGGTGGCGAATCAGGGACTCGAACCCCGGACCTGCGGATTATGATTCCGTCGCTCTAACCAACTGAGCTAATTCGCCTTGAGTTATGCATTATGAGGGTGTTTTATTGTTTTGTCAATATGCATTGAGCTGTTTTTAAGTTTTTCTTGCATTAATGCTTGGGATTTTCCGGCTCGGACGGGTCTAAAATTTGATCAATGCTGCCTTGCACACTGCGTGTCAAACTGCTGCGAATGATGTCGTAGTAGCTGGTGTAGGTAACCGCATTCACCATAGTGTTGAACAGCACCCATAATCCCATGATAATGAACATCATTAATGAGGGCGAGTGCATGCCGAGCAGAGAGATGATGAGGCTCAGTCCGGCAAAGCTACCCAGCAACAATACTATCGTCAGGCCGATGGGCAGCAGATTGATGAATATGGTGCGAATCGACAGCCAGACGGCTTGGGGCGCTTGGGCATTTTGCCATACAGCAAACAGGGGTGAGTACATCAGCAGGGTCTGAATCAACATTGAGCCGCTCACCATTAGGCCAAAAGCGAGGAACAGGCCTTTTTGTTGTGCCAATTGCGCCCAAATTTCTTTAGACTGAGCTCGCATGGTTTCGATGGAGTTCGCTTCTTGCAGCGCCATTATTTTGTTAAAGCTTTGGTTCAGCGCTTCTTGATCAATGAATGTTTGGCTAATCAAAAAGAGCCCAAACAGTACCGTGGCGTAAATCAATCCGAGGCTGAGTAGGCGATTGCGCACTGGGTTAAACAGTGGGGTAAAAATGGCCAGTGGCGAGGTGTTGTCTTGAATCCGGATGCTTTGACAGACATCTGCCATGCCGAACGAGAGCGCGGGGGCGATCAGGAGGAAAAATACCATACCGATACCGGGCAAGATGCCGGTGAGCAGCATTTCGGCAAAGATGATCCAAGTGCTGGCCAGCAGCATAATCAAAGGTTGGGCTTTGATTAGGGTGATGGCGTTTTTGATCCAGCGTAGGGCATGCGATAGGGGCATGCGCACGATGGATAAAGGAACAATAATCGGTTCTGATGCTTGGCTCATTCGGTCTGCTTTCTTAAATCCAGAGGGCGCTATCGGCGTGCATGGCGCGGCGTAATTTTAAAATCCGCTCAAAATGGGTCGGATCTTTGGGTGTGAGCATTTCTGCCGAGCGGGTTCGGTAATAGTCATATAGGCGCGAAATCCAAAAACGCAAGGCCGCAGCACGCAGCATCATCGGCCAAGCGCTTCTGTCTGCGTCGGTCAATGGTGTGACTGAGTGATAGGCGTGTAACAATGCGCTCAAATGCTCCGGCAAAAATTCACCGCTGGCGCGATCAATGCACCAGTCATTGGCGGTGACTGCCAAATCAAACAAAAACCGATCCACGCCAGCGAAGTAAAAGTCGATGAAAGACGGGCTGTCGGGGTCGGAGAACAGGACGTTATCGACAAACAGATCACAATGCCCCGCACCTGTTGGTAGGGCGCGGTACTGAGCTGTTTGCGCAAATTCACTCTGCAACTTGATTTCGTCGTGCAGCAATTCGGCAATCGGTGCAGGTAAAAACTCGGTGACTTTTGCCTCCATCTCCAGCCACCAGTCCAAGCCGCGCAAATTCGGCTGCGTACCGGTGAAATCATGAACTGCCAGATGCATCTGCGCCAAAGTACGTCCAACGCTGGCGCAGTGTGCTGGTGTCGGAGTGCTGGTGTCTCTGCCGGCCAGTTTGGAGACCAAGCTCGCCGGTTTACCCGCCAACAGACGGAACAATGCCCCGTGTTCGTCGCCGTAGGGGCGAGGTACGGGGATACCTTTTTGCGCCAGATGCTGCATCAGTTCAAGGTAAAACGGTAACTGCTCGGCCTTGAGTACTTCAAAAATAGTCAAGACGTATTCGGTTTGTACTCCGTCACGATTCAAGGTGACGAAAAAATTGGAGTTTTCAATGCCGCTGGCGATGCCTTTGTAGTCAATCAAGCTGCCTAAATTCAGCGGAGCGAGCCATGGTTCGAGTTGTTCTCGGGTAATCGGGGTGAAAACGGCCATATGTGTGATAAAAAATGGGTTAAAAATACCAACAGCTTGTATTCTAACAAACTTTGCACGGCACTTTAGCGCCTTTGCTCAGGTCGCGGCATGTGCGTCACGCCGCTTGGGTGAGCGCAGGTGCTTCAATTGCTTTTACAGTTGCAGCATTTGAGCGCGTTCCGTGTCGGTCGGCGCGAAGCCGCGTTCCTCGTAAAAATCAAAAATGCTGTTGACGATGAAGTGCGGATCGTCGGTGATTTGCACCAGTTGCAGGTCATTCTCGCCAATGAGTCCGTTACCGAGCAGCTGCTCGCGCACCCATGCCCACAGCCCGTTCCAAAACTCCGAACCATAGAGGTAAATCGGCATTTTGCGACTTTTGCCGGTTTGCACCAAGGTCAGTGACTCGAACAATTCGTCCATGGTGCCAAATCCGCCCGGCATCACCACATAGGCCGTGGCGTATTTGACAAAGGCGACCTTACGCGAAAAGAAGTGACGAAAATTGATGGAGACGTCTTGGTATGGATTGCCGGACTGTTCATGGGGCAGCAGGATGTTCAAACCGACCGATTGCCCTTTACCGCCGAAAGCCCCCTTGTTCGCAGCTTCCATAATGCCGGGGCCGCCGCCTGAAATCACGCTAAAACCCGCATTGGATAGCAAGCGCGCCAGCTCCTCGGTCTTTTGGTAATAGGGGTTGTCTGAGCGCAATCGCGCCGAGCCAAAAATGCTGACGGCAGGGCGGATATTCGCCAACTGCTCGGCAGACTGCACAAATTCGGACATGATGCCAAAAATATGCCATGACTCGCGTGCTTTGGTCATGGTGATGCGTTCTAATTCATTGGTTTGGTGGCCACTTAAGGTTTTGATATTTTTGCGGGCGTTTTGGTTCATGCGCCTTCCTTGGTTGGGTGGTTGAGCAATGGGGGCTATTGTACGCGATGTCGTGTATTTGTGGCACTGGGCGGACGGTTCAATGCGATATTCACAGCAAATGCGCACGCTTTAACACAAGTGTTTGATTTTGTGAGATAATGCACAACCTTTGAAATTCGTTATCAACACATTTCAAAATTTTTGTCTCATCGCCCCCAGTCTTTAGCGACGTTTTACGGCACAGTCCGGTCGCTCTTTCCTTCATATTGCTTGAAGTGTCTATTCTGACGGTCGATGTTTTTTATACCCCGTCAGCGCGTTAGTTTTCTATTCTAACTGAGCTATTCTTTTAGACTGCTTGCCACCAGTGCGTGCGCAGGTCGGCTTGGATTTTGCACGCGCATGGCACATCATGGATTTTTATGACTACATTACACGAAACCACGCCCACCACTTTTGCCGAAATGGGCTTGGCTGATTCATTATTGACCAGCATCACCGCTTTGGGTTACACCCAGCCGACCGCCGTACAGGCCGCGTTGGTTCCGGCGGCGTTGCAAGGCGGCGACTGGATCGTTGCCTCACAAACCGGCAGCGGTAAAACCGCGGCATTTTTATTGCCTGCGCTGCAACAGATTGTGAATGCGATGGCTTCTGGCAAAAATAATCCGGCGAATGCGCCGTTCACCTTGGTGCTGTGCCCGACCCGTGAGTTGGCGCAGCAGGTGGCTTCGGACGCGATCAATTTGGTTAAAGCCACACGCGGTATTCGCGTGGCGACCATCGTGGGCGGCACATCGTATTTCAAACAAAAGCAGGGTTTGAAAGGCGCGCAATTGGTCGTGGCAACACCGGGTCGTTTGTTGGATTGGGTACAGCAAGGTGGTATTAATTTATCACAGTTGCACACACTGGTATTGGACGAAGCGGATCGCATGCTGGATCTGGGCTTTACCGATGAAATCAATGCGATTGCAGATGCGTGTGAACACCGTGAGCAAACCTTGATGTTCTCCGCTACCTTCACCCCGCGTGAGACCAAATTGGCCGCCGCATTGATGATCGAGCCACAACAGATCATGCTCGCAAGTGTGCAAGAAAAACACGAAAACATCACCCAGCATTTGCACTGGGCGGATAACTCGCATCACCAACATCAATTATTGCTGCACTGGTTGGCCGATCCGAAACTCGATCAAGCAGTGGTTTTTGCCTCCACTCAGGTTGAGACCGAGCGCTTGGCCGATGAGTTGGTCGCTTTGGGGATTTCGGCGACTTCTTTGCACGGCGCTATGCCACAAATGGTGCGCAATCGTCGTCTCGAATCATTGCGTAAAGGACGTGTACGCGTGCTGGTCGCAACCGATGTCGCCGCACGAGGGATTGACGTACCGACCATTTCACACGTATTTAACTACGGTCTGCCGATGAAAGCGGAAGACTATGTACATCGCATCGGTCGTACCGGTCGCGCGGGACGCGAAGGGATTTCTGTGACTTTTGCTCAGCGCAATGACGCATTCAAAATCCGTCAAATTGAGCGCTACATCAATAATCGCATCAATGTGACGCAGATCAAAGGCTTGGAGCCGCAACTGTCGCACGAAGATTTCAAAGCGGGCAAACCGAGCAAAGGTCGTGGCGGTGCGCGCAATGGTGCTCGTTCGGGCGCGCCGCGTCATGGCGCAGGTCGCAGCGGTGCGCCACGCGCTTCAGAGGGGGGCGAATTCCGCGGTGGCTATGGTAAGCCACGCGGTGATGGTCCTCGTGCTGAACGAGGTGAGCGTGCTCAAGGCCGCGCGCACGATCGTACAGACGCACGTCCAGAATCAGGTTTTGGCCATGAACGTCCAGCCCGAGCGGCGCGTCCTGCATTTGCGGACGAGCACCGTCCTCGCCGTGAACATCGTGGCAAACACAGCGGCGAGTCGCGTGCTTTTGCCAAACCATTCGCTGATGGTGCGCGTCGTCCGAGCGGTAATCGTCCGACAACCGGTGCGAAACCCCGCGCGAATCGCAAGCCGAGTTTTTAATCAGCTCTGTATCGCTGGTTGATCTTTAGCGCTCATGCAAACACCCCAATCTGGGGTGTTTTTTTATATGTATTGACACATGAGCTCATATGGGAATGATATGGTTTTTAAAATTTCAGCATCAACAGAAAAAACTGTTGTAAATATACAAAAATAATCGATTTCAGTTGGGTTAAGACGGTTTTTTGTCGTTTTTTAGGCTTAAAAACCATTCCAAAAAAAAGGTTTTGAGGTATGATTTTGAATATGGATAAAATATGTCCGAGGAAATAGAGTGCCGTACGCTGAGATTTTTAGAGTTTTCGCGTGTCAGTTTCTCTGGTTCTGCTCACGCCCGCGGTGACAGAATCCACTTGGTGAGCGGGGTTGATGATAGGAGTTGACGATGGATGCTCTGCATGATTTTTGGGTGTATGTGCCACCTGCTATGCGCTATGTGGTGATTGCTTTGGTGATTTTCGCCATTGCGACGACCATTGCTGTGGTTAAATTATTGAATAAAAAATAATCAAGCATTTGCTCCTCATCATTCCGATGAGCAACGCTGCTGCTTTTTATCAAGCGAGGGAGCGGTTCTGGCTGGATGAAACCTTAAAAAAGGTCAACGATGGTTGACCTTTTGTTTTTGTGGGCATCACAGTGCAAGCGCTTGCGCAAACTCGTCGAAAACCGGTATGTCCAATTGATGCTCAGCCAGAGCGTCGCGCATCGGCGTGCCTTCGTTGTAGCCATAGCTCAAAATCGTGCAGGCGCAACCGGCGGCTTGAGCCGCCAGCGCATCATTCATTGAGTCACCGACCATCAGCGCTTCTTCAGCATGGCTGTTGAGCTGGTTCAAAGCATGGTATAAAGGGGCGGGATTGGGCTTTTTAAAAGGTGTGGTGTCACCACAAACCACGACATCAAAGAGGGTGTTCCAGCCAAATTGTTGCACCAGCGGCAATGAGAACTCAGACGGTTTATTGGTCACAATGCCCAGCCGTATGCCTTGCGCATGGAGGCGTTGCAAGGTATCGGTCACGCCCTTGTATTCAACGGTATGCGTGCCATTCACGGCGTGGTAGTGATGCGCAAAGCGCTTGTAGGCGTGATCGATGTCGAATGCGTCATCCGATTCAATCACTTCGCGCAGTGCGCGGCGAATCAGGTTGATCGCGCCACGGCCCACCATGGCAATCGCTTCATCCGTGGGCAGGGCGGGCAAACCGTACTCCAAACGCAGATTGTTTACCGCGACCGTCAAATCGGGCGCAGTGTGCAACAGCGTGCCATCCAAATCAAACAAAATGGTTTTGATCGGTGCTTGGATCATGATTTGCCTATTTATTTAGTACCAAAAATACGGTCGCCCGCATCGCCCAAGCCCGGCTCGATGTAGTCGTGCTCGTTCAAACGCTCGTCCAATGAGGCGACATACACCGGAATGTCTGGATGCGCCGCGTGGAACACGCGCACGCCTTCGGGTGCGGCGACCAGTGCGAGGAAGCGGATTTTGTTCGCAGGAACCCCACGTTTGAGCAAGACATCGGCGGCATATACGGCGGAGTTGCCGGTTGCCAGCATGGGATCGCAGAGGATGAATAAACGACCTTCGGTATCCGGCAGGCGCACGAAGTATTCAACCGGTTGATGGTTTTCGTCGCGGTACAGACCAATGTGGCCTTGGCGTGCGGATGGGATCAAATCGAGCAGGCCGTCGGCCATGCCCAGACCGGCGCGCAGTACGGGCACGATCGCTACTTTTTTACCGGCGATGACTGGTGCGTCCATCTCGACCAATGGGGTTTGGATGCGTTTGGTGGTCAGCGGCAAATCGCGGGTCAATTCGTAGCCCATCAACAGCGTCAATTCACGCAAAAGTGAGCGGAAGGTGCGCGTGGAGGAATCCTGATCACGCATGTGGCTCAATTTGTGTGAAACCAGCGGATGATCAACGACGAAAAGGTTGGGAAAATCGGGGTGTGCTTTCATAGTGTGCTCAATGGATAGTGGGTGTTTTGAGGAGGGAGTTTGACTGATTTTGGCGCTAAAAAGCCGCGTTTTTGCTGCGAATTAGCGCATATAATTCCGCCTGGCATTATAAGTCCAAAGTGTGGGTCAAGCCAAGTTGCGAACGGGTGTTTTTATGCCGTACTCATGCGATTCATATTTCAGAGTGGTTCATAAAAAGCAGCAGTATTTTTAATAGAGAGTTCAATAAAGGAGAGTTCATGTCTGAAAGCTATTTTCCACGTTACACCGAAAGGGTACAAGCGCATGATGTGACGATTGCGCCCGATGAGCGTTTGCCGATGGGGCAAACGGTGCTGATGGGGGTTCAGCACGTCGTGGCGATGTTTGGTGCGACGATTCTGGCGCCGTTGTTGATGGGGTTTGATCCCAACGTGGCGATTTTGATGTCGGGCATCGGCACATTGCTGTTCTATGTAATGACGCGCGGTCGCGTGCCAAGCTATTTGGGCTCGAGTTTTGCCTTTATTGGCGGTGTGATTGCGGTATCTGGCTATGCGGGCAGCGGTGCGAATGCGAATATCGCTGTGGCCTTGGGTGCGATTATCGCGTGTGGTTTGG
>CAZCDD010000066.1:0-7549 GCA_964497405.1 uncultured Hydromonas sp.
ATAGGCGCGGCCATTGGTGGGGCAGGCGGTCTGCTGGTCGAGAGCATCCGTTCGCACATGGAGCCTCCCAAGCCACCCCCGCCACCCGAGTATTTAACCAATCCTATCCTTAACCAAGCACCCATTAATCTGCCACCGCAAGAGGTCTCTGTCAAAATGCAAGACGGCACGCTCAAAGTACAGGTGCAGGTATCGCCTACTTCAGAGTTGATCAGCGCTACCGCTCGCGTCGATCAGCCGCTGTTCCCGTTGCAATTGGCCGACGCGGGTGCCACCAATCCGGGTAATTATGGTGGTGGTTATCGGGGGCCGAGATGAGTTTTTTCGATAATTTAACCGGTACTCTGGGCGCTTTAACCAGCATGGGCGGCGGCACATGGCTCGATCAGCTCCAGCCCGCCTCGTTTCGCGGCGTCGGTTTTCAGGTCGATAGCTCGACCCGATCACCGGGTAACAATACGGTGTTGCGCGAGTACCCGTTCCAAGATTTGCCGACGATTTTCAGCATGGGCGAGGCCGCCGAGGAGATCAAATTTTCGGCCTATGTGGTTGGCAATGACTACATGGACAAGGCCAATGCGCTCGAGCAAGCGCTCAAAGTACAAGAGTCCGGTGTGCTCATCCATCCGACCATCGGCGCGGTGCGCGTTTGGCATCACGGCAAATTCAGCATCCAGGAAGCCTACACCACCGATGGTGGCGTGGCGCGGTTTGATCTGACTTTTGTACGCGCAGAAGCACGACGCTACCCAGCGCAGGCCACCGATACGGGTTTGTCGGCGTTTGCGGCGGCTCTGCAGGCCAAACTCGCCATCGTGCAGGATTTTGTCAATCGGTACAGTCTGTCCGGCGTGGCCGGTTGGGTGCGCGAGAATGTGCTCAACCATCTGCTGGCCTTGCACGGCGCAGTGTTTGAGGTGTTGCATATGATTCGCCAAGGTACCGATGGCGTGGAGGACATCATCGGTCTGGCCAACGGCGCGGAGGGCTTGCTCAAAGATATGTTGCTCGCACCGGCCGACCTTGGAGCGCATTTCGCTCGGCTGTTTGATCTGCCGAAAAACCTCACACCCGAGCAGGCGGCCTACGCCACCGCGCAACTCATGCCGATAACCGATGACCGTACATTTGCGCACGCCGTGAGCCTGCCCGCGCTACTCCCAGCGCGTGATCCGAATCTGACCGATCTGTTGCAGTACCCCGTCACACCCGCCTATTCGCCCTACGCCACCCCATCGCATCAGGCTGAAGCGGATGCCTGTGTGGCGCTACAAACGCTGGTGCGGCAATTGACGTGGGTCACTTTGATCCAAACCTCGGCGCAAATGGAAATGGGCAACTACGATGTCGCACTCGGCATCCGTGGTGTGATCCATACTCAATACGAGCAGTTTGTGCGCGATCTGAGCCGTGCCCCTCAAGTCAATACGGCCGGCGTGGTTACGGCAGATAGTGCCGATGTGTACCAAGCCCTCGGCCACGCGCATGCGTGCGCACTGACCCATTTGCAACAAGCCTCCACCCGTCTCGCGCGCCTGACCAGTCACACTCCGCAGACGGTGGACAATCTGTGGGCGATCAGTTATCAATTGTACGGCTCGCCCGAATATGCCGAGGAAATCTGGGCGATGAATCCGCATATCACCAACCCGTTACTGGTTCCGGCCGGTATTGCTTTGCGCGTGGTCGATCATGGCTGATTACACACTGACCGTGCCAGTCGAGCGCCGCCCCAAAGAGCACGCGGTGGTGACCATCACCACTGAGGATGGCAAAACCTTTGTGCATTGGCTCTCGGCCAACATCAAGCTGAGCATGGAAAACATCAGCCGTGTGGCCACGATTCCGGTCGCGTTGATTCCCGGTCATCCGCCGGAGATTGCGCGACAAGATAAGGTCACGGTTAAAGTCGGTGATACCCAACTCATGAGCGGCATCGTACTGGCCACCGGGCCGTTTTATCGTTTTGATGATGCAGGCTGGAAAGTCGCGGTGCGCGATCTCACGGGTGATCTGATCAAAGCATCGGCACTGCACAAAGGCGGTCAATGGCGCAACGTCAAAATCGACGTGATCATCACCGACATTATCAAGCCGTTCGGCCTGAAATTGCGGGTGCTCGACGATGTCGGCGCGGCGCTCAAAGAATTTAAACTGGAACACGGCGAGACCTGCCTCGATGCCTGCGCGCGCGCCGCACGCAAACGCGGCATGCTGGTGACCTCGAACGCTCAGGGCGAGGTGGTGCTGTGTAAAGCTGGCAAAGAAAAAGCCGTCGGCGCGATTGTGCGCGGTGACAACGTGATCGAAATGGAAGACATCGGCACCGATGAGGATCGCGCAGGCGAATACATCGCCTACGGCCAATCACAAGTAGCCGATGATTTTGACACCTGTCGGCAGAAAAAAGCCAAGGCCAAAGACAAGGAAATCAAACGTTATCTACCGATTTTGGTCAGTGCCGACAGCAAAACCTCGCAAGCGGATTTACAACAACTGGTTGATCATCAAATGCGCGTGCGCCGTGGCCATGCCTACGGCTTGCGCTATAAGGTGGATGGTTGGCTGACGCTGGGCAAAGCGTGGGACATCAATCAGCGCATCCCGATTTATGACGACATCGCCGGTTTGAGCGGCGAAGAGTGGCTCATCGCCGAAATTGAGTACAGCGTCGATGTCAAAGACGGCGACTGCCGTATGGTCATCGTGCGCCCGATCGAGGCCTACGAGCCGGAGCCGGAAATCGAGCGACACAAATCCGGCAAAGCCAAAAAAGGCGGTAAAAACAACGCGGGCAAGGCCAAGGGCAAGGACGGCAAAGCACTGACCCAGCAGGCGTATTACACGCCGGTTAAATAATGATTAAAGGATATTTGAGCCATGTTTAACGAGCTGATACGCAAGGCCAAGATGGTGTTTACCACGGTCAAATTGATCCAGCAGTACAAAGTCAATATCTTCGAGACCCGCGCGTCGGAGGACGCAGAGCGATTTCAGGATTATGGCTTTGCCGCGCAACCGTCTGAGGGCGAGGGGCTGGTGATTGATGCCGGTGGCTCGGTCATTGTCCTGCGCATCGACCGGCTCAAAGATCGCCCAACGCTGGCCAACGATGAGGTCGCGGTCTGGCACAAGGACGGTCATAAAATCCATCTCAAGTCCGGCAAACTGGTCGAGGTGGACTGCGCCACGCTCAATATCAAAGCGTCGAGCGGTGTGAATTTTGACACGCCGAAAATCAGCAATACCGGCGAATACTCGGGTCGCGGCGATGTTAAAAGTGGCGGCCAAGTGTCGGACAGCACGGGTACGATGCAGTCTATGCGCAACACCTACAACGGCCACGATCACAACGAAACGGATAGCGTGACCAATGCGCCGAATCAGTCGATGTAGTCTTACCAACTATTGCCAGCCCTGAAATTTTTCAGGGCTATTTTTTTGGGTTGATTGTCTAAACTGTGTGCATCATCAATTGGAGCGCACCGTGATCGACATTGCCACCGTCCCCGCACAAACCACACAAAAGAACCCAACTGCGGCGTTCGACTGGGGCGTGTTTGCGGGCGCGGGTTATGATCAAGCATGGCTCGATGCCAGTAATTTATGCGCCGGACTGATTGAGCGCACCGTGCATTTAAACAACAGCTACGCTTTGGTGCTCGAGTCGGGTTTACACACGGCCGTGATTCACTCACTGTTTACCGACGCGCGTGCGGCGCGGGATGACCCGTTACCACTCAATAGTACTGATCGGCGCGGCTGGCTCGGAGCGCATTATCTGCCGAATGCGGATAGTGCGACGAACGACTACGGATCGCGCCTGTGGTGTCGCTACTATACCAAAGCCTCCGAAGGCGGTGCGAATATGACGCTGGAGCAACAGCGTTTTGCTACGCATGAAGCGCTGGGGTGGCTGGTGCGCGACGGCGTGATTGATGCGCTCGAGGTGCAGGCGCAATACCGCACGGTCGGCGCAAATACGCTACTGGCCTTGCACATCGTGATGCATCGCGCGGGACAGGTCTCGCCGGTGTACGACGCGGTCTGGGGCGCGACACTGGCACACGCGGAGGGTTATCGTGCAACCTAACATCCTGACCCCTACCATCCAGCAACTGGCCAACAACCACGCGCGTAGCCTGCAAGAGGCGCTCGCACAAGCGGCGATCAGCGCCGGTGTGCTCACGCCCGATCAAGCGAGCGATCTCGTACTGGCGCGCTCCAATATCAATGTGCAGTCCATCGTGCACGCCATCGGCACGCACGGCTTGTATCAGTGGCTTGCCAAGTATATTGCCCGCCAAGCAGTACCCATTTGGTCAACCGGTGTGTTTTTGGATGGTTGGCTCGGTGCTTTTGGCTTGACCCGCAAAGCGGCTACGGCCGCCAGCGACACGATCACTGGCGCAGGCACGGCAGGCGTTTGGCTGGTCAAAGGCACTCAATTACAAAACAGCGCAGGACTGCTCTACAGCGTCGATGCCGATGTGCAAGTGTCGGCATCGGGTGTGGTCACCGCGCTTGTCACCGCGCTCAATGCAGGCACAGCTTACAACCTACCGGCCAACGCCACGCTCACGCTCACCGCCAGCGTGGACGGCATCAACGGCACATTCACGGCCGCATCGGGCATCGGCGGCGGCACGAATACCGAGACCGATGCGCAAGCGATCTACCGCCTCGTGCAACGCTTGTCATACGAGCCAATGGGCGGGGCGCCTCACGACTACGCGCGCTGGGCGATGAAATGCCCGGGTGTGACCCGCGCATGGGGTGTGCGCAATCCCTCCGGTCCGACTTCGGCGGGCGTGATGATTATGTGTGATGACAATGTCGATGGACTGCCGACCGCCGCTCAAATCAAAGCCGTTTACGATTACATCCGCGACCCCGATCGCGGGCCGCCGGATGAGCTGTTTGTATTCGCGCCGACACTGGTTAAAGTCAATCCGACGCTTGACCTGACGCCGGACACCACCGCGATTCGCGCGGCGGTCACCACCGAATTGCAAGATCTATTTTTCCGCGAAGCGCAGCCCGGTTACTCGATGCCGCACTCGCATTTGATCGAGGCCGTAAGCATTGCCACGGGTGAGCACACGCATAAATTTGTGACACCGACCTTGACCAGTGGTGCGTACTTTGATGTGACCCAATACCAGCTGCTGACGCTGGGCAATGTAACGTATGTGTGAGGTGAGCGATGAGCCAAACCGTTGACCACATCGCCCAATACCGCACCAGTCTGATGCGCTTGATGCCACGCGGTTACGCGTGGCCAAAAAATAAGGGCACGGTGCAATATGCTTGGGTCGATGCGCTGGCGCAGCAGTACAACGCCTTTGAAAACCACACCATGCGCACGCTGGAGCAGTGCTGGCCACACAAGACTTGCAATCGTCTTGATGAGTGGTTCAGCGCGACCGGCCTGCCAGATAGTTGTTTCCCCGGCGCAACCCGCGCCGAAACTCGTGATCAGATGCTCGCGCGCCTGCAAGGCTTGACCGGACTCAAATACGACGACAGCTCGCCCGCATCGCCCGGATTTATTCGGTATCTGTGCAAACGTCTCGGCTATGACGTCGACGTTTGGTACAACACGCCGTTTCGTGTTGGTCGCAACCGTGTGGGGCAGCGCCTCGGCGCGCTTGATGGTGTGCTCAATGTGCGCGTCAATCGGGTGTCCGAGCCGTTTCGCGTCGGACGCAATCGGGTTGGCCAGCGATTGGTATTGGCGTCTAAAACCGGCGAAGAGCTGGTGTGCTATCTCAAACGCATTGTGCATGCACGCTTTTCGATCCGAGTAATTTTTAACGAGGTTTAAAAAATGGACTACACAAAAAGTCAAGACTATGCAACGCACGCGGCCACCGGCCAGCGTATGCACGAGGATAACCAAGCGACACCGACAGTCGTGTCGGACGACGATCTCAATGCGCTGGCGTGGGAACTTTTGGCACTCATTAAAGGCGCGGGGCTAACGCCGGCACAATTTAATCGTGATTTGCCCAGTACTTATCAGCAAGTCTTGGCGGCCGTGCGATCTATCGCGTGGGGAGCCGGAAACACTTCTGCGCCGTGGGCTTTCGCCAATCACGCTCACCCAACCGACACGACACGCGTAGCAAAATCCGGCGACGTCATGACCGGCAAGCTCACTTTTCGAGGGGGCACGCTTGAGAGTGGCGGTGGATTTAACAGTTCGGCCGATAATGACAGCGGCATGGACTTCCCAGTAGATGGGAATGTTCGTTTACGCTCAAACGGTCGCGTAGCCGTCGAGATGTTCCCAGATGGTAGCGTTAAAACTTATTTTGCCGGAAATAGCTTTGCGCATCAAATCAATGGCGATACAGTCATTTACGATGCGACTAATGCGGCTAAACACATTTTGCGCGCAGACGGCTCATATACAGCAACGGGCAACATTGAGTCGCAAGCATCTGTTACCGGTCGCGATCTCGTTGTCAAACAAACCGCGGTCATTTGCAACCGCGCGAGTGATGGTCAAAAGTTTTACGTGTATTACGACGGTGTTGAACTGAAAGTACAGAGCTCTGTGACGAGTAAGTTAGCTTTAGTCGTTAACGACCAAGGTCAAATATATTCGGATAATTATGGTTGGTTGCACAACAAATTCGCGGCGCGTGACGGTAGCACTGCGATGACCGCGCCGCTGTATGTCCAAGGTGGCGCGGGTGGCGGTATTGTCAGCGACATTGATCGAGACACGGCAATTCGCTTTCCAAGCGACGGCGTGCGGCAGGACTATGTGAACGGTAAATTGCGCGCAGAGTACAACTCAAACACAAACGTCACTCGTTTGCTCAATGAATCGGGTCATCAGATTGCGTTGCAATCCGACGGCAATCTGGTATTACGTGATGCGGCTAATAATTTGGTGTGGGACGCTTTTGGTGGTTCTCAACGCTATGTATCGCCCGACTTGACGATGTCAAACGGTGGTCAAATCGTTGTCAATCATGGCTTGGGTGTTGAGCCAACGCATATCTCTCTCTATCTGAAGTGTGCAGTAGCTGAGTTTGGATATGCCGTTGGCGATGTCATACGTATTGCGGGCGAATCAGATACAAACGGGTCAATCGAAGCAATTGGTGTGCTCGTAAATAACGCGCAGATCGTGCTTCGCGTCGGCGACTCAGGACCACAACTTATCACGCGCAAAGATAATGGCTCCGGCGCTATATCGACAGCGGCGAACTGGCGCTTGATTGTCAAAGCAACTAAATAATTTAATGAAAGGGCATAAAATGAATCACTATCCGAATCACCCCCGTTTTATCACGGTCGCAGAATTTGACGCGCGCGGTCAATATCAAAATGTCAATGTCGCGCCTCTGGTCGCAACAGAGTCAACCGACACAACCGCCGTCTACGACGTGCGCGAGAATCAAACACCGGTGCTCGTGCCACACGTCGCGCCGTTTGGTAAAGATTGGCTGTGGTCGGCGGATACACAAAAATGGACGCTGATTGACAACTATGCCGTCGTGTCTGTTTACTCAAAAATCCGAGGGGAGCAATG
>CAZCDD010000067.1:0-7478 GCA_964497405.1 uncultured Hydromonas sp.
TCAAGACGTTATAGCCCTTCATACGCAATTGGCGCGTCATCACGTCATTGATCGTATAGTTACGCACGTGCCCCATGTGCAGTTTGCCCGACGGGTACGGCAGCATTGAGCAGGCGTAGAACTTCGGCTTGTCCGATTGCTCGTTCACGCGGTAGGCATCAACGGCGTTCCACGCAGCTTGTACGGCGGATTCAATGGCGGTAGGGTGATAATGATTCGGATTGCTGGTGCTCATAATGGATGTGAATGCTAAAAATCGGGGTTTTATAAAAGAACTCGCTATAAACCATAGCGAAAACGAGCGCAACGGGGTCAAAAACCCGCGCTCCAATCAAGTTTGCTATTATAAACCGCTATTGGCAGGCTGTCCGTGTCATTCCCATAAAAAACCTGCTAGATAAGGGGATTTTTTATGCTACGGTAACAGTGTGTAAGCCTGTCTCGGATACAAGTATGCGATCTACAACTGATAATGTGTCGAAGGAGATACGCCACAATCGTTTGCCAAATAGGTCAAATAACATTCTATTTCAGACTTGCCCATCTCTCTGTCATGACGTTTATGGTGAAATAAAATAAAGTGCCCAACCCAACCGACATAAGCCTACTCAGCCCGATAGCTCATATGCTTGTAACATAGTTTTCTTCGCAGTTCGTCAATCAATTTAGGTGGTTTGGAGATCGGTGTGCTAATAGACATTTTTTAATTGACATGGGTCATAACCGTAGATAACATGATGTATATCAATACTCATCAGGAGTAATGTTATGAGTCAAGTTATTTTTCATTTATGTGTCATGTTGACGCATAAGTATAGTTAGCCCCCTCACAAAAGGAAATTCAAAATGATCAAGTTAGTTTTCTGCGCACGCCGTCGTCCAGAGCTTTCTCGCACCGAGTTCCAGGATTACTGGATCAATCATCACGGCCCCCTCTTTCAGGAGTTTGCCGCGACTTACAGGGCGGTTCGGTATGTTCAAAGCCACACGATTGATACTCCACTCAACGACAACATCAAGAAAGCCAGAGGGATGTCGGATGAATATGACGGCGTTGGTGAGATTTGGTGGGAATCTGAAGACGATTTTCTTAAGGCCATTAGTTCGCCTGAGGGGCAGAGGCTTCGAGCAATCTTCCTTGAGGATGAAGCGAAATTCGTAGATTCCGCTCACTCTGCCGCGTTCTTCACCGAGGAGCACGTTCTTGTGCAACAACCAGGGGGCTAACCCATCATTCGAGCGGACCTGCGCGAAAAGCCGCGCAGTCCGCTCAATTCAAACGTTAGACTACAATAACTAAGGTGTGCAAACGAAATTTGCGCACCTTTTTCTTATGAGAGGCATGGTGGGTAAATGCTGCGCATTAGCGTCATCCTCCTGCTTTCACGCTTTCCGTTTGAAGCAATTCTTTTGATGGTCGTTGACCAATCCCACCGCCTGCATATAGGCGTAGCAAACCGTCGTGCCCATGAATTTAAAGCCGCGTTTTTTCAGGTCTTTGGCGAGTGCGTCGGATTCGGCGGTGTGGGTGGGGTAGTCGGATAGTTGGTCAAAGGCTTGGTTGATGGTTTTGCCACCGACAAATGACCAGAGGTAGGTATCGAAGCTGCCAAATTCTTTTTGAACTTCTAAAAAGCTGCGGGCGTTTTGCACCGTGGCGTTGATTTTCAGGCGGTTGCGCACGATGCCTTCGTCTTGGAGCAGGGCTTCGATTTGGGCTTGGTCGTATTGGGCGATGAGGTTCGGGTCAAAGCCGTCAAATGCGTGGCGGTAGTTTTCGCGTTTGCGCAGGATGGTGTACCAGCTCAGTCCCGCTTGCGCCGATTCGAGCACGATAAACTCAAACAGCACGCGGTCGTCGTGCACCGGTTTGCCCCATTCGTCGTCGTGGTAGGCGATGTAGTCGGGTTTGCTTAGGTCAACCCATGCGCAGCGGCAGGGCGTGTCATTATTCATGGAGTGAGTCATTGGGTCGGTGTGTGCTGAACAAAGATGAGTTGCGTGGTATCAAAGCCGAGTAATCGGGCTTTGGCTATGAGGCGTTGTTTGACGGCTTCGGGCATTTGCGGCTGACGCGCCAGTATCCACAAATAGTCGTGGTTGTAGCCGCTGATGAGGGCGTATTGGTAGGATTCGTCCAGATCGGTGATGACGTAGGAGCTGTAAAACGGGCCGAAGAATGAGACTTTGAGGTGGCCGATGTCGGGCGTTTGTACGAAGGAGGCTTTGCCTTCGGCTTGTTTCCATGTTTTTTTCTGCTCGGAATAGCCGCGATTGAGTACGCGCACTTGGCCGTTGGGCAGCAGGCTGTATTGCGCAGTGACATTACTCAGGCCTCGTTCAAACGAGTGGTCGAGGCGAGCGATTTCGTACCATGTGCCGAGGTAGCGATCCAACTGAAAGTTGTTGATCGGCTGCACCTGTTTGGGCATACCCAAACAGGCGGTGAGTAGTAATGCACTGAGTAGGGAACTGAGTAAAGCAATATACTTTTTCATGTTTTTCTCCGTGATCGACGTCCACTTTTGTATCGTTACAGTACCTCGTTGGCAAAATCGGCCAGACGCGAGCGTTCGCCACGCTTGAGGGTGATGTGTGCGCTGTGCGGCCAGTTTTTGAAGTGCTCTACGACATACGCCAAACCAGATGAGGCTTCGGTGAGGTACGGCGTGTCGATCTGCGACAGATTGCCCATACACACGACTTTGGTACCGGAACCCGCGCGGGTGATGAGGGTTTTCATTTGTTTCGGCGTGAGGTTTTGCGCTTCGTCGATGACCAGTAGTTTGTTGACGAAGGTGCGGCCACGCATGAAGCTCATGGCTTTGATTTTGACTTTGTTTTTGATGAGTTCGCCGGTTGCGGCGCGCGCCCATTCGCCGGCGTGCGCATCGCCTTTGATGAGCACCTCAAGGTTGTCTTGCAATGCGCCCATCCACGGGGTCATTTTTTCTTCTTCCGTACCCGGTAGAAAGCCAATATCTTCGCCCACCGCAACGGTCGCGCGGGTGATGATGACTTCGGCGAAACGCCCCATATCGAGTGTTTGTTGCAGTGCTGCGGCGATGGTGAGCAGGGTTTTGCCCGTGCCGGCTTGACCGAGCAGGGTGACGAAGTCTATCTCTGGATCCATAAGGACGTTGAGCGCGTAGTTTTGCTCACGGTTGCGTGCGCCGATGCCCCATACGCCGTGTTTTGGATTGGTGTAGTCAATCAATGTGCGCAGGGTGGCGCTGCGTCCGGTCGGATCCATTTCAACTACTTGGCCATGAACTGGCGTGGCGTCGGCGTAGTCGTAGTAGACGTATTCGTTCAGTGACCATTGACTGACCAACGGGCCTTGAATGCGGTAGAAGGTGTATGCGCCTTCTTGCCACGATTCGAGGTTTTTGCTGTGGGTTTCCCAGAAGTCCTGCGGTAGGGCAAATTGTCCATCGTACAGCACATCAACGTCGTCAATGACTTGGTCGTTGAAGTAGTCTTCGGCGTTTAAGCCCAATGCGCGTGCTTTGATGCGCATATTGATGTCTTTGGACACCAGCACCACGGGGCGGTCGGGATACTGCATTTGCAGTGCGTGAACGACGCCGAGGATTTGGTTGTCGGCCTTGCCAACAGGCAGGGCTTTGGGTAGGTCGTCGCTGATCAGTTGTGTTTGGAAAAACAGTCGGCCGAGTTGCTCGGTGAAGCTGATTTTATTGAGTAGGTTCAGGGCGATGCCTTGTTCCAAATCGTTGGTGCTGGCGGCCATCAATTGATCGAGCATGCGCGAGACCGAGCGGCCATTGCGCGCGGTTTCGGTCGTGCCTTTTTTATGTGCGTCCAGTTCCTCCAGCGCGATCAGCGGGATGTAAACGTCGTGCTCCTCAAAGCGGAAAAAGCAGCTCGGATCGTGCAGCATGACGTTGGTGTCGAGCACGAATAGTTTTTTGGCACTGGATTTTGCGGTTTTCGGGCGTGCGCGTGGGTGCGCGACCTTTTTAGGGGCAATGGGGTTTTTCGCTAACTGCGCAGTGGAGTTCGGCGCTGTCGCCGTGGTTGGTTGGGCAATGGCGTTGGCTGGCGCTGCGTTCGCACGCGGTGCGCTATGGGCTGCTGGCTGCAATTTGGCGGCTGGCTGAGCCGGATGCGCTGTGGCTTTGCTGCGTTTGGGGGTGTTGTCCGTTGGTTTTGTACTCGCTTCGGAGGGCTGGGGTGCCATATTTTGCGTTAGTAAACTGCCTTTTTTCGTTGGTGCTTTAGGTAATGGCATGGGTTTGGCTCTCCGATGGTGGGTTGTGTGAGGTTCATTCTACGGCGGAACTATGACATGTTTTTGTCATGTGTCAAAAATTTTACAGCGCGCGGACAAATTCCAGTACTTCATTGACATGGCCATCGACTTTGACTTTGCGCCATTCGTGAATCAAATGACCTTCGGCATTGATCACAAAGGTGCTGCGCTCAATGCCGACGACTTGTTTGCCATACATCATTTTTTGTTTGATGACCTCGAATTGACGGCACAGTTGCTCCTGCGGGTCGCTGATGAGCTCAAACGGTAATTCGAGATTGGCTTTAAAGCGGTCATGTGATTTGAGCGAGTCGCGCGAAATGCCGAAAATCACGGTGTTGGCCGCGAGGAAATGCGCGTAGTTTTCACGAAAGGCGATGGACTCGTTGGTGCAGCCCGGCGTGCTGTCCTTGGGGTAAAAGTACAAAATCACGGTTTTGCCACGATAATCGGATAGTTTGAAATTTTGATATTCAGTGGCGGTCGCTGTGGTCATTTGCAGTTCAATATCAGCGACAGGCTGCTGGAGTGTGGCGGTTGTAGGTGCGGTCATGGTGTGTCCTCGGTTTCAAATCGATCAATTCTCTTCGGTGGGCAGCAAAATCAGCGCCAGCACGCGGCGATCCTCGCTAATCAATACATTGTACGAGCGCGCGGCGGCACCGGAGGTCATACATTCAACCCCAATGCCCGCTTGGTACAGAGGAGCAAGTACACTCGGCGGTAAAAATGCCTGACGATTGCCGGTGCCGATGATGAGCACTTCGGGTTTGTATGCGTTTTCGTCATAGTGCCCGCTCAAAATATCGGCCCAAATGGTGCAGTCCGGCGAGCTGAGATCCTGTACGGTGCGCGCGGACAGCGCTTGGATGCTGCCGCAGGGCGGAATCATCAGGCTACTGTCGTATGGCACTTTATTCACGGCAATGCTGCCGTTCACGCAGGAGGTGATGGTGTTCTGTTGTGGGTTGGGTTTGGCTTCTGCGAACATGGCTTGTTAAAAATTAATGTTTATTGAATTTTATCGAAAATATTTATCGAAAATATTAAAAAAATAGACTTTTGTGTGGCTATTTTGAGCGGGGCGGAGTACAATGCCGCATGATACAAAACGTGGCAAGCGCCTGTATATGAATCATGATTTCTTGAGCATTCTAACAAGATTTTCACCGTCAATCGCAATAATTCCCCGATTTGTCGTCCCTCATGCGCCCGCGCGCCAGCCTGCTGTTTTGAGCCGATTTTTTAACATTACTGAATAGATACATCATGCGTTCCATCATCCAATCTCATAAACTCGACAATGTGTGTTACGACATCCGCGGCCCGATCATGCAAAGGGCGCAACAAATGGAGGCCGATGGGCAACGCATCATCAAGCTCAATATCGGCAATCTGGCCGCATTCAATTTTGAAGTGCCTGAGGAAATGGAGCAGGATTTGGCGCGCAATATCAGCCAAGCCGGTGGTTATACCGATTCCAAAGGGATTTTCTCCGCGCGCAAGGCGATTCAGCACGACGCGCAGCAAAAAAACATCAAAGGCGTGACTTTGGACGACATCATTGTCGGTAATGGCGTGTCCGAGTTGATCGGCTTTGTCATGCAAGGTTTGCTCAATCCGGGCGACGAAGTACTCGTACCGTCACCGGATTATCCGCTGTGGACGGCGGCCACCAGCCTCGCCAGCGGTACGCCGGTGCATTATCTGTGCGAAGAGGAAAACGGCTGGAATCCGTCGATCAGCGACATTCGTGCCAAAGTGACCCCGAACACCAAAGCCATTGTGGTCATCAATCCGAATAACCCGACCGGCGCGATTTATTCCACCGAAGTGCTGCTGGACATCATTCAAGTCGCGCGTGAAAATGGCTTGGTCGTGATGGTTGATGAAATTTACGACAAAGTGCTGTACGACGGCAATAAACACGTTTCGATGGCTTCATTGGCCAATGACGTATTTTTCATTACCATGGGTGGCTTGTCGAAAAACTATCGCGCCTGCGGCTACCGCGCGGGCTGGATGATTATGTCGGGCGCGAAAGAAGCGGCGAAAAACTACATCGAAGGTCTGGTTTTACTCGCCTCCATGCGCCTGTGTGCCAATGCGCCGGGTCAGCACGCGATTCAAACCGCACTCGGGGGCTACCAAAGCATCAACGACTTGATCGCCGAAGGCGGGCGTTTGCGCCGCCAGCGCGATTTGGCCTACGACATGATTACCGCGATTCCGGGGGTGAGCTGCGTTAAACCTAAAGCCGCGATGTACCTATTTCCCCGTTTGGATCCGCAGATTTATCCGATCGAAAACGATCAGGCGTTTGTCCTTGAGTTTTTGGAGCGTGAAAAAGTGCTGGTGGTGCAAGGAACGGGCTTTAACTGGCCGCAAAACGATCATCTACGTTTTGTATTTTTGCCGCATGAAGAAGAGCTCAAAGAGGCGATCAAACGCTTTGCGCGTTTCCTCGCATTCTATCGTGAACGCGCCGGTACCAATCATTTGGTAGAGGCGCAAACGAGCGCCTAACTGAGCTTCAAATCGCTATTAGGTAGCACCGTCCCCTGTAAAAACTCATGAATCTAGCTTAGACTGGATTCATGAGTACCTATAGAATTCCTCCTTCTCTCAAATGGCTGATTAAAAATCACCAAACGATTCTTGGTCGTTTGAATCAAGCCCAAAAAGAGTTGGAGGATGTTGAAAGATATCTAGAGCACGCAAACGAAATTATTGAACGAAATACGCAGCTCAATATGCTGATTCAGGTCTTACAACAGGACTTACAAGCGATTGAACACTCGATTTCATTGCATGAAATCCCTGTCGAATTATCTAGATTAAAAGCCAAAAATCCGCACAAAAATCCATTTCTTCTCAAACGTGGGGAAATGACTCAATGCATCTATTCTATTCTGTCTAAACGAGCAGGCTGGGTCAGTACGACCGAAATCGTAGCGTACATAACCGAGCATATTCAACAAACACAAGGTTTTATGCCTTCCTCAAATCGAGTTCGCGAACGAGTCAATAGCAGATTATACAATATGTACCATTTCGGTAAAATTGACCGAATTCGGTCTGGCGTTTTAGCCAGCGAAGGGTTTTGGCGTCAAAAGCCAACCTTAGAATGAACTACTATGCTCCTATAAGTTGTAAAAGTTAAAATTTAATCTGACACTTTGTTTAAAATAGATGAAAACCAAGG
>CAZCDD010000068.1:0-7436 GCA_964497405.1 uncultured Hydromonas sp.
CCGAGACCGCGATTTTTGAGCAGCTTCAGCATTTTCAAGAGGACAAACAGCGCCTTGGTGTGGTGGTCGATGAGTACAGCGAGGTGCTGGGGATTTTGACCATGGAAGACATCGTTGAAGAAATGGTCGGTGAGTTTACATCCGCTGGGCATGGTGGGCAAAGCCGCACGGCGTGGGGCGAGGACGGCTCGGTGGTACTCGATGCCAGTACCTCTTTGCGCGAAATCAATCGTCGCTTGAAACTCAATTTACCGCTGGATGGGCCGAAAACCCTCAATGGCTTGATTTTAGAAGAATTACAGGACATTCCCGAGGCGCAGGTGAGTTTGCGTTTTGCCGACTGCGTGATCGAGGTGGTGCATGTGGACGATCAGGGCGTGCGGACCGCGCGGCTGTTTCGGCTTCAGCATAAAAAGAAAATAACGCATGGCGCAGGGCATTGATCGGCGCCGTGCAGGCTGCGCAGTCAATGAATGTCATTAGGGATAGGAAAATTTGTGAACTTGATTCGGTCGGTTTCTCTGGTCAGTGGTTCGGCGCCGGTGTTCGATGCTCAGGACGCACCGGTGGTGCGCTATATCCAAGATTTATTGGCACGACTGGTCGGTGAACGCGCATCGGACGTGCATTTTGAGCCGTTTGCCGAGAGCGTGCGCGTGCGCGCGCGGATTGATGGCGTGCTGCATGAAGTGGCGCGACCGGAAGTGCATTTGCGCGAGCAGTTGACGGTGCGCTTAAAGATCATGGCGCAGTTGGACATTGCCGAAAAGCGTTTGCCGCAGGATGGGCGAATGAAGCTGACCCTCAACGCTCAACAATCTGTGGACTGTCGAGTCAGCACATTGCCGACTTTGTTCGGTGAAAAAGTGGTGGTGCGGTTTTTGAATGCACAAGATACCGCCTTGGATTTGGACGGTTTGGGTTATGAAGCGGAGCAACTGCGCATTATCCATGAGACCTTGCGGCATCCGCATGGCATGATTTTGATGACCGGCCCCACCGGTAGCGGCAAAACGGTTTCACTGTACGCCTGTCTGAATCAACTCAACCATGATGGGGTGAATATATCGACGGTTGAGGATCCGGTAGAAATTTTCTTAGACGGGGTGAATCAGGTCAGCATCAATGAAAAGGCCGGTGTGCATTTTGCCACGGCGTTGCGTGCTTTTTTACGCCAAGACCCCGATATTCTCATGGTTGGTGAAATCCGTGATCTGGAAACCGCGGACATCGCGGTCAAAGCCGCGCAAACGGGGCATTTGGTGTTTTCCACCCTGCATACCAACGATGCGACGATGGCGCTGACGCGATTGTTGCAAATGGGGGTGACGGCCTATAACGTTGCGGCTTCGGTCAATTTGATTGTGGCGCAGCGCTTGGTACGGCGTTTGTGTGATTGCAAAAGTGCGGTACGCTTGGATCCGTATTTGCTGCAAAGCGCGGGCATGAGTGCGGCGCAGGCGCAGCAGGTGGATTGGCAGGCCTACGCAGCGAATGGTTGTGAGCACTGTCATGGCATGGGCTACGTTGGGCGTGTTGGGATTTTTCAAGTCGTACCGATTTCGCCGACCATGCAGTCTCTGATTGCGCGCAATGCGTCGGCACAAGAGTTAAGTGAGTTGGCGCAGCAAGAGGGCTATCTCAGCCTGCGTCAGGCGGGATTGCGCAAGGTCATGGCGGGCATCAGCTCGCTGGAAGAAATCATGTCGGCGACTCTGTAAAGACCCCTATGAATACCACGCCGTCGCACTCTTCCCTCAACAATGCCGCAACTCCGATGTCTCAGAGGTCGCCCAGCAATCGCGTGAGCGCGAAGCCTGATGAGGCTTTGAAGCGCTATTCGTGGCGTGGGCAAAATCGAGCGGGGCAGGATCTGTCCGGTGTGCTGTATGGCGCTGATAAAACGGCCGTGCGCGAACAATTGCATCAGCGTGGCATCATCGCACAGAATATTCGGCATACCGGCGAACCGTGGGTACGGCGGGTAACGAGGCGTGAAGTCACTCGTTTTTTGCAAGAATTATCGACCTTGTATGATTCGAGTGTGCCGCTACTGCGTATTTTGGATGTGCAGTTGTACAGCGAGCCCAAGCCGTATTTTCGCAATATTTTGCAAACCATTCGTCTGGATGTGGAGCGAGGTGAAAATTTACATACTGCCTTACGCCATCATCCGAAGATTTTTGACGAATTAACCTGCAATTTGATCGCCAGTGGCGAGGAGTCTGGGCGGTTGTCAGAAGTGCTGCAAAATATTGTCCATTCCCAAGAGCAGCGTCAGCGCATTCGTTCGCAGATTCAGACTGCCCTGTGGTATCCGGCCTTTGTCTTATCGGTCGCGGTGCTGGTGTGGATTGCGATTTTGGTTGTGATTGTGCCGGTGTTTGAGTCGGTTTATCGCAATCAGGGCAAACCATTGCCGTGGTTGACTCGGATATTGATCGATTTTTCCCATGGTATCCGTGACAATTGGCCGATTTGGCTAATATTATTGGCGTTGTTGACCTTGTTTTTTTCCCGCTGGCGAGGATCGCGCTGGCGTGGGTTTTTGGATCGCTGGCGTATGCGGATTCCCTTGGTCGGCAGTTTGCTGCAGCAGGCGTGGCACGCACAGTTTGCCCGAACTTTGGGCTTGCTGTATCAATCCGGTGTGCCGCTGTATCAGGCCTTGGCCACTTCGGCGCAAACGGTGTCGAGCATCACCATGCGACGTTCGATTCGCGCGGTGATTCAGGACGTGCTCAATGGCCACAGCCTGTCGTTGGCTATGGCGCAGTATTCGATTTTTGAGCCGAGTATGATACAGCGGGTACAGATCGGTGAGGAGTCGGGCTCGCTTTCCGTCATGCTGCTGCAACATGCGCAGCACAATGAGTTTTTGGTGGAGCAGAGTATCAAGCGGCTGTCTGCGCTGATCGAGCCGATCATGGTGGTTGTGGTCGGGGTGACGGTGGCGATTATGGTGATTGCGTTGTATCTGCCGATTTTGAATATGGGTGGTGTGTCGCCATGAGCACGCTACCGACGGTATTGTTATGGTTGTTGGTTCTGCTGTGTGCTGCGGCTTTCGGTAGCTTTGCCAATGTGTTGGTTTATCGTTTGCCTTTGCAGATTCTGCGCTCAGAAGCGGCGTTGCCGGAGGCGGATTCGACATTCAATATTGCTGTGCCCGCTTCGCATTGCCCCAGTTGTCAGACGCCGCTGAAGTGGCGGCACAATATTCCCTTACTGAGTTTTGTATGCTTGAAAGGACGCTGTGCATTTTGCCATGCGGCAATTCCTGCGCGGTATTTTTGGATTGAGTTGGGGACGATCGCTTTGGCGTGTGCTTGCTTGTGGCTATGGGGTGTGAGTGTCGCTGCTTTGATGGTGTTTGCGGTTTTGTATGTGTTGTGGGTGTTGATTTGGATCGATGCGTTGTACCGGCTTTTGCCCGATGTGTTGACGCTGGGTTTGCTGTGGGCGGGATTGTTGGTGCGCGCGAGTTTGGCTCCGGCCAGTTTGGCCGATGCGGTACTCGGTGCGGCCTTGGGCTATGTGTTGTTGTGGTTGCCGTATGCGGTATATTTGCAATGGCGCGGTGAAGTTGGTCTTGGGCTGGGTGACGCTAAATTGTTGGCCGCAATCGGCGCATGGTTGGGTGTGCTGGTGGTGCCGTATGTATTGCTGTTGGCCAGTGTGCTCGGTTTGATCTATGGGGTGGCTCAATTCGCCTGGCGTCGCTTGTGCGCAGGTGAGCGACAACGTCTGGGTGGCGTACAAATTGCATTTGGTCCTTTTATCATCGTTGCCGCGATTGTGGTGGCGCTATGGAATCATGCTGAGGTTGGGGCTGGTTGGAGGTGGATGTGAGCGGTGTTTTGCAGATACTGAATCCGTATTTACGCACGGTGGCTTTGCATGATTTGCCTGCCAATGTATTGAATGTGGGTTTGACCGGTGGGATCGGTTCGGGTAAGTCCACGGTGGCGGCTTTGTTGCAAGCGCATGGCGTGGCCTTGATTGATTTGGATCGGATTTCACATGAGTTGACCGAAGCAGGCGGCCGCGCCATTGCCCCCATCGTGGCACATTTTGGTGCTCAGGCGATGGATGCAAAGGGGGCGCTCAATCGTGCGTTTATCCGCGAGCGGGTGTTTGCCGACCCATCTGAGCGGGTGGCTTTGGAGCAAATTTTGCATCCGATGATTGCGCAGGAGGTGTTGGCTCGATCGCATGATTGCGCGCAAAGCGTAGACTGTATCGTGTATGACATTCCACTTTTGGTGGAAAATCGTGCTTGGCAACAGCGCTTGGACTGGGTGATGGTGGTGGATTGTTCGCGCCAGGTGCAAATTCAACGGGTGCAGACACGCAATCCGAATATGGATGTGAAAACGATTCAGGCCATCATTGCCGCACAAGCCTCACCAGAACAGCGTTTTGCGATTGCCAACGCGGTGCTGGATAACCGAGAAAATACAGTTAATCGCTTGAATCTGGTTCATCAAGTGGATATACTGACCGACTATATGAAGGCACTTGGTGCACACAAGCAATGTAAGAAAAATCTGCAAAGGCAGGCATGACTCCTTTTGTAACTCAGTCCGATTCTAAAATCACTTTCGAGTTTCCGTTGAATGAACGGTTCCGGACTTTTTTGCGTATTGAAAACCTCCTGCATCGTTGGCAGTATTACATGCAATCGTCCGTTGCAGAAGATCACCACACTGCGATTTTGACTCTGCTGGATATTTACGATTTTTCTTTTCGTAACGATGTTAAAGGCGATTTATTGTCCGAGTTGGCGCGCTATAAACACGCATTGAGTCAATATTTCAGCTCCCCCGATGTGTCGGAAGAAAGGCTCAACCAAACGATTTTACGTCTGGTGGATGCTTATAAACAAATCGAGCAGTCACCCAAGTTCGGTGGCAATTTGACCGATAACGAGTGGTTGATCAGCATCAAAAGCCGTTTGGTGGTATCGTCCAGCGTTTGTTCTTTCGACATGGGTTTTTATTATCAATGGTTGCAAGGTTCCGAACAGCGTCGGCTCAATGATTTGCAGGAGTGGATTCAACCGTTTTTACCGATGTTTGATGCGATTACCTTGTTATTACAATTGTCGCGCAACTTGGTTTTGGCCAAAGATTGTGTGACCCAATCATACGCCTATCAGCAACCGTTATCGGGACGCAAATTCGACATCATGCGGGTTGAGTTCAATCAAACCAGCAACTGTCTGCCTGATTTCAGCGCGAATAAACACGTCATTTGGTTGCGTTTTTCTGCGCCAGTCGTCAGCGTGCGCTCACAGCATGCCAAGGTCACTCAGACTCAACAAGATGAAATCGCATTCCGCTTGGGCCTGTGTGGTGCGCCAGTGAGTGCGCCGGTGAGCACCCAAATGCCGCCGCGTGAGCAAATACATCCGTTTTACAGCGCATTATGAGCACGCGTGTCAAATGCCCGACCTGCCGTCGGGAGATTGCCTATGATTCAAAGTCGCCATTCCGACCATTTTGTTCGGAACGCTGTCGTTTGATTGATCTGGGTGCGTGGTCGCAAGAAAGCTTTCGCATTCCGGTGGTGGAGCAGGACGATGAAGTCAAAATGGATTTTCCGGTGGATGCCGATTGAGTCGCAAGGTGTTGCAAATAAAAAAACCGTCCCACAGAGGGACGGTTTTTTTATGAAGCGAGTGTTTACTGCTTGCCATCGGCGGTGCGAACCGCTTCTTTGACATCCGCTGCGGCTTTATCCACAGTTGATTTTGCTGCATCGGCCGCATTTTTGGTAGCGTCCGCAGCAGCGCCGGTAGCGGTTTTGGCTGCGTCAGCTGCGGTAGTTGCGGCGCCAGCAGCGGCATTTTTCGCTGCATCGGCTGCGGTACCTGCGGCATTTTTGGTGGCGTCAGCGGCAGTACCGGCTGCAGCTTTAGTCGCATCTACGGCTGATTCTGCTTTTTGATTGGCGTTACCACATGCGGCCAAAATGCCGGCAGAGAGTAATACAGCGATCAGTGAGAATTTTTTCATGTTTAACTCCTTGGTCTTAAAATGCTGTCGCCTGTGTAATCGAAGGCGACGTTCATTGGGTTTTTTACAAAACGTAATGGCACTCAACAGTGGTGTCTGATTATAAAGAAAAAACACGATGCAAATGTGGATGTGGCTGCTTTTTCAACACTGGTGCAACAATATGTTTGCAGTGCTGCGTATTGGTGCAATGCCTCTTAATGGCTTGCGTAAAACCAACCCTGCTCGTACCAATCGTGCCATACCGACCACAGTTCGGATTTCGGGTCGATTTGTGCAATGGTCTCGGCACACAGCGAACGCTGGTTTGCCAGTTGTTGCAAAATTTCGGCATCAACCCCATCGGCGACGAAGTGCTCACCATTGATAAACACCCACGGTGCGCGATAGAGCATTTTGCTGGCAAATGCCAGTTGCAGGCCGTGCTTTTTGATACGGGTTTTGAACTGTGCCGGCGTGCAGCTCGCGGGTAGGTCAAAAAACACGCTGGGCTTCGGTTCGGACAGATAGCAGCCCAGACTTTCGGTCACCCAGTCTTTATCCCAGCGCATTTCTTGCAGGCGCTGGCTGATGTCGTTGATCATTTCGGTCGGGATTTGCGCCGGTGTGGTCTGGTATTTCAATTTCGGATCGGCATAGTGGCCCGATAATTCCAGATTGTCCTCAATGAATTGCAGCAGCGCCACCCCCAGCTCCTGATAGCTCGGCGTACGGAAGCCGATGGAGTAGGTCATGCAGTCGCCGACCGCAATGCCATCGTGCGCGTACTGCGGCGGCAGATACAGCATATCGCCCGGCTCCAGCACCCAGTCCTGCTCCGGCGTGAAATGCTGCAAAATACGCACGGGTAGATTTGGGCGGATGCTGCGGTCTGGTTCCTGAGAAATGCGCCAGTGGCGTTTGCCGTAGCCTTGCAGTAAAAATACGTCGTAAGCGTCGTAATGTGGGCCGACGCCACCGCCATCGGTGGCAAAGCTGATCATCAGATCGTCCAAGCGCACATCGGGAATGAAGCGGAATAGATTAATCAAGGCGTGGCCGAGTGGGTGGTGCAAATCCACACCCTGAATCAGTGCGCTCCAACGGTTTTGTTTGCGCGATGGAATGGCTTTTTTCTTCAAAGGGCCGTGTTGCAGGGACCAACCGTTTTTTGCATCGTCAATCACCAAACGCGATTCGATGGCTTCGTTTTGCAGCGCGGCGAGGGTGTCCTCGGGTTGGTAAAACGCTTGGAAATTCGGGATTGCTTGGCGAATCAACAGCGGTTTTTTGTGCCAGTATTCCTTCAAAAAGGTTTGCACCGACATGCCGCCGAGTGGAATCGGTTGGCCGTTGAGCATTGGCCAGTCTTTGCCGTCGGGCGTTCGTGAAAAATCCCCCAACTGTTGCCAGAGCGGGTTAACGGTTTTTTTGCTG
>CAZCDD010000069.1:0-7398 GCA_964497405.1 uncultured Hydromonas sp.
TCAAAGTCATCAAATTGGATCGCAAACGCAATAACGTGGTCTTGAGCCGCCGTGCCGTACTCGAAGTGACCATGGGCGAAGAGCGCGCTAAATTGGCTGAAACCTTGAAAGAAGGCGAAATCGTTAAGGGTATCGTTAAGAACATCACCGATTACGGTGCGTTCGTTGATTTGGGCGGTATCGACGGCCTGTTGCACATCACTGATTTGGCATGGCGTCGCGTGCGTCACCCATCGGAAGTGTTGACCGTGGGTCAAGAAGTTGAAGCGAAGATCTTGAAATTCGATCAAGAAAAACACCGCGTTTCTCTGGGTATCAAACAATTGGGCGACGATCCTTGGTCTGGTTTGGCCAACCGCTACCCACAAAATACCCGTTTGTTCGGTAAAGTGACCAACATCACCGACTACGGCGCGTTCGTTGAAATCGAACAAGGCATCGAAGGTCTGGTACACGTTTCTGAAATGGATTGGACCAACAAAAACGTTGATCCTAAGAAACTGGTGACCTTGGGTGACGAAGTTGAAGTCATGATCTTGGAAATCGACGAATCCAAACGTCGTATCTCTTTGGGCATGAAACAATGCAAACCAAACCCGTGGGACGAGTTTGAAGCCAACTTCAAAAAAGGCGATAAAGTCAAAGGCGCTATCCGCTCCATCACTGACTTCGGCGTATTTGTAGGCTTGGAAGGCGGTATCGACGGTCTGGTGCATATGTCTGATTTGTCTTGGCAAGAAGCCCCAGAAGCGGCTTTGCGCAACTACAAAAAAGGTCAGGAAGTGGAAGCGGTTATCTTGTCCATCGACGTGGATAAAGAGCGCATCTCTTTGGGCATCAAACAGCTCGAAGGCGATCCATTCATGAACTACGTTGGCCTGCATGACAAAGGCGCTTTGGTTAAAGGTACTGTGAAATCAGTAGAAGCCAAAGGCGTGGTTGTGGCATTGGCTGACGACGTAGAAGGCTACTTGCGTGCGTCTGAAATCTCCAACGATCGCGTTGAAGATGCCGGTACACACTTCAAAGACGGCGACGCTGTTGAAGCAGTCATCGTTTCTGTTGACCGCAAAAACCGTTCTATCCAATTGTCTATTAAAGCAAAAGACCAAGCTGAAACCCAAGCCGCTATGAAACACATGGCTGAGGAATCAGGTGCTGCCGCTTCTGGCACCACCAACTTGGGCGCATTGCTCAAAGCCAAATTGGAACAGCAATAATGAGCACACGGCATCGCCCTTAGGGGCAATGCCGTTCAATTGGCCTGAACTGAGGGCAAAGTTGTATTTGCCCTCGGTTTACTTATTGAATTTGTACGCAGTTTTTGCAATCAATTGCACTCATTAAAGCTTAGTACCATGACCAAATCCGAATTAATCAATAATCTTGCCGCACGTTTCCCCCAGTTGGTAGCGCGCGATGCAGAAATGGCGACCAGTGCGATTCTCACGGCGATTGCCCATACTTTGACGGTGGGGCAGCGGGTTGAAATTCGCGGTTTTGGCAGTTTCACGGTAAATGAGCGTCCTGAGCGTATTGGCCGGAATCCCAAAACCGGCGATCAGGTCACTGTGCCGTCGAAAAAAGTACCGCATTTCAAAGCAGGTAAAGATATGCGTGAACGCGTGGATCAGCCTAACCATTAATGATGGCATGATTGAGGTGTGTTGCGCCGAGCCGAGCTGATGCCATGATTTGACATGGATTTCAGTCTCTGCGGGGCTTAGATGCACATCGCCAGATAAGAACGAACCTGAGGGTTCGTTTTTTTTATGCCGAGTTGGGGCGTTTTTTGGCAAGGGCTTCGGCAAATCGCTTACAATGCTAAAACAACGGGGGTGCTGTCTCAAGTAACAGCAAGCATGGAATCAATGGATGAAGCAGATGGTTGAATTTGCACGCCGGTGCGCGGGGATGATGATGAAGATAATTGCGTGGATGATACGAATTGTGGTCTTGTTGGCTTTGGTCTGGCTGGCCGTGCTGAATAAGCAGACGGTGACCTTCTCAGTGATGCAGGGCTTGCAAGTGGATTTACCGTTGATTGTGTTGCTATTTGCCTTCTTTGTCATGGGACTGGTGTTGGGCATGCTGGTTTTGGCGCCGAAATATTTTTCGCTCAAATGGGAGGCGCGGCGTTTGCGTAAGGAAACCGAGCAAAACCGCAATGTGATTGCCGATCAACAGGCTTTGTTATCCAAATATACGCCCAATCAAACGCCATCTGGGTCTACAAATCAGGTGGTCAACTCAGAGCTGCCCCCATTCAGTATGTGATGCGCGATGCGCTAACAAAACGTGAATCAATAACGATATGGAATTCGAAATTCAATGGTTGCTGGTGCTGCCACTGTTTTTTGCGCTGGGCTGGTTGGCCGCGCAATGGGACAGTAAAAAGCGTCTGCAAGAGAGTAAAAAACTACCCAAGTCGTATTTCAAAGGGCTGAATCATTTACTCGATCAGGAGCCGGACAAGGCGATTGACGCGCTGATTGATGTGGCGCGTGTGGATACGGGAACGGTGGATTTGTACTTTGCGCTCGGACATTTATTCGGTCAGCGCGGCGAAGTCGAGCGCAGTATTCGCGTGTATCAGAGCTTGATAGACCGACCGGATTTGTCACCCGCGCCACGCCAGAGTGCGACCTATAAACTGGGCATGGCCTTTTTGAGCGGTGGTCTGTTTGACCGCGCCGAGCAGTGTTTCCAAAGTTTGATCGGTACCGACCGCGAGCACGAGGCGCGTGCGCAGTTGTTGCACATTTATCAATCGCAACAGGAATGGCACCAAGCGATTGCGATGGCGCAGGCGATCAATCAAACCCCTGAAACGGCGGGGCAGCAGAGTACGGCATTGACCCATTTTCACTGTGAATTGGCGTTACAGGCCTTGCGGGCGAAGGATTGGTTGCAGGCGCAGCGTGAAATCGACGCAGCTTTGAGCCAGAATGCACAATCGGTGCGTGCGTTGTTGCTCAAAGGTCAGTGGTACGCACAGCAGGAACGCCATGCTGAGGCCTTGCAGGTCTGGCAGGATTTGGCGCGTGCGCAGCCAGAATCGGTGCCGCTGCTGGTCAATGATATGATGAAATCCTATGTCGCCGCCGGACGTACGCAAGAGGGGCTGGACGATGTGCACCAAAAAGTTTTGGACAGCGGTTCGATTGACGTGTTGGATGCTTGGTTAAAAGCGCAGGAGCAACACGGTTCGGCCGAGCATATATTGCCGCAATTACACGAATTGTTCATGCGCCATCCGTCCTTGAATGCGCTCAATAAACTTTTAGATGCGCGCATCCGTGCCGAAAAAACTGATACTTCCGTCGCAGAAAATGGCAACGAGCCCGTCGTATCGGAAGAAAGCTTGACGCGCGGCTTGATTCAGAAATACGTCAAACAATTATCCCGCTATCGCTGCACACAGTGCGGTTTTGAAGCGGCCAATTATTATTGGCAGTGTCCGGCGTGCACGCGCTGGGAAAGTTATCCGCCCAAGCGTTTGGAAGAGTTGCAAAACATCAAACGCAGCCGTAACGATGCCAATAGCTATTATTAACCCCTGATTGCGTGCTCCCGTCATGTCCCAAGAGTTCACCCCGCCGATTTGGCTCAAACCCGATGGTTCGGTGTTGGCCTGCGTTGAAAAAATCAAAGTGCTCAATGAAAACCTGAGCGAGCTGCGTGATTTAGCGCAGGACGCGATCGACGATGCGGTGCTGATGGGCGGCACACAGAGCCAAATCAAACAAACGCTGCTGGACATGATTGCGGCGCTGCATAGTCAATATCCTGAGCAAAAACCATGAGTCATACACACGTTCAACCCTCTCCAACAGAATTTGACCCGCGCGAATTACATATGTCCGTGCTGATGACGCCGGACATGGCGAATTTCTCGGGCAATGTGCACGGCGGCGATATTCTCAAGCTGCTCGATCAAGTGGCCTACTCCTGCGCCAGCCGCTATGCCGGTTGCTATGTGGTGACCTTATCGGTGGATCAGGTACTGTTCAAAGAGCCGATTCGCGTGGGTGAACTGGTCACCTTTTTGGCCTCGGTGAACTACGTTGGACGCACTTCAATGGAAGTGGGCATTAAAGTCGTGGCTGAAGACATTCAAAATCGCAGTGTGCGCCATACCAATAGCTGCTATTTCACCATGGTGGCCATGCGTGACGGACAGCCGCAACCGGTACCGCAATTGAGCATTGAGAATGAAACGCAACGTCAACGCTTTGAGGAGGCGGTATTGCGTAAAGCCATGCGGGAACAATTGAAATAAGCGAGCGTACGACTCAACCCAAAGTACAAAACGCGGCTGATGCCGCGTTTTGCATGGTGACAACATCGATGGGCATTATTTGGCGCCGGCCAAAATCCAATCCACCATCACGCCGACTTCCTCATCGCTGATACGGCCTTTGTTCGGCGTCATCGCCACAGGGCCCCAAACGCCAGAACCGCCTTCCAGAATTTTCTTGGCTAAATAGGCTTTGGCATCTTTCTGTCCGGCATATTTTTTCGCGACGTCTTGGTATGATGGCCCAACCATTTTTGCATCCACTTTATGACAAGCGACGCAACCTTTGCTGGTCATCAAGGCGTGCGGATCGGCTTTAGCCGCAGTTGGCGCAGCAGCCGGAGGGGTTGGTGCAGGAGCCGGCGCCGCGCTGGTGGAGGCAGGAGCCGCCGGAGCAGGCGCAGCAGTCGGTGCGGGTGCAGGCTTGTCACCGCAAGCGGTCAGAGCGGACAAACTGGCGATGGCTACACCCATGGTGAGTAAGCGGAGTGAAGTGGCAGTATGCATAGAATCTCCTCGTAGGAAATGGTGAATCATGGTTCTGCGGCAGTGATCGTCAATGGTCGCAGACGGGTTGCAACCTGTAACAGGTTGAGGTGAAAAAATTATATCACTCTTTACAGAAATATCTCATTTATATGACAAAAAAATAGATCCCGCCATTGGCTTTGATCTGAACTGAGCAACTCATCGAATCCCCATCTTTGGTGGTGTGGGGCTTGGCCGAATTGCGCCGAGGCAGAGGTTTAGGTGAAAACTCAGAAATAGGGTAAAATGTAATCCCGTTATCTCGCTCGTTATGAGCAGCCAGCAGCCCGTTAGATGCCGCAGTGACGCAGTTTGTGCGTGTGCCGTATTTTGGGCGCGTGAGGATTTTGTTTTTTATGAATGCCCCTTTAGATTTAAATACAGCCGCAGCGGCGTTGACACCCGCAGCACCGTCGATCTCCCCGAGTGCACGCCTGCGTGAAATTCCGTACAACTACACCTCGTTTTCCGATCGCGAAATCATCATTCGTCTGTTGGGCGAGGAGGCGTGGCAATGGCTGTCCGAGCTGCGCGCAGAGCGACGCACAGGGCGTTCGGCACGGATGCTGTATGAAATTTTGGGTGATATTTGGGTGGTCAATCGCAATCCGTATTTGCAAGACGACTTGTTGGACAATCCCAAACGACGCAAAGCACTGATTGAAGCGCTGAACCACCGATTGCATGAGATTGAAAAGCGCCGCACCGCCGATTTGTCGGTGAATACGGATGTTGAAAGCAACCAGCGCGCTGAAAAAGTGCAATCGCTGATGCTCAAGGCGCAGGTTGCGGTGACGCAGTTTGCCCGCCAGTTTGATGAAATGGCGAAGTTGCGCGCGCAGGTACGCAGCAAATTTGGCAAATACACCGCCAAAGGCAATATTAAATTTGATGGGCTCTCGCGTGTATCGCATGTCACCGACGCGACCGACTGGCGCGTCGAGTATCCGTTCGTCGTGCTCACGCCCGATACCGAGGCGGAAATGGCCGGATTGGTCAAAGCGGCGATTGATCTGGATATGACCATCATCCCGCGTGGTGGTGGTACGGGCTACACCGGCGGCGCCGTGCCGTTGGACGCTCGTTCGGTGGTGATCAATACCGAAAAACTGATTCAAATCCAACTCGTGGAAAAATGGCGCGGTCGCATGATGGATCGCGATGTGGATACCGTAGTAACCGGCGCGGGCGCGGTGACGCGCCGCGTGTCTGAGGCCGCCGAGCGTGCGGGGCTGGTGTTCGCGGTTGATCCGACCAGCGCGGATGCGTCCTGCGTCGGCGGGAATGTGGCGATGAACGCGGGCGGTAAAAAGGCGGTACTTTGGGGCACGGCGCTGGACAATCTGGCGAGCTGGACCATGGTTGATCCGAAAGGCAACTGGCTGGAGGTCACGCGTCTGGATCACAATATGAGCAAAATCCATGATGCGCCGCTCGCGACGTTTGAACTGGTTCGCTTTGCGCCAGATCATAAAACTGAATTGAGCCGCGAGCTACTCGAGATTCCGGGACATACGTTCCGTAAAGAGGGTTTGGGTAAAGATGTCACCGATAAATTTTTGTCGGGTTTGCCGGGTGTGCAAAAAGAAGGTACAGATGGGTTGATTACTTCGGCGCGTTGGGTGTTGCACCGCATGCCGAAATTCACGCGCACCGTGTGTCTTGAATTTTTCGGGCAAGCGCGCGAGTCGATTCCGAGCATCGTTGAGATTAAAGATTATTTAGAGCACACCGCGAAAACCACCGGCGCGACGCTGGCGGGTTTGGAGCATTTGGATGAGCGCTATTTGCGTGCGGTCGGTTATGAAACCAAAAGTCGCCGTGCGGAACTGCCGAAAATGGCGCTGTTTGGCGACATCGTGGGCGATAATGAAGATGCCGTGGCGCAGGCCGCATCCGAAGTGGTGCGCATGGCCAGTATGCGTACCGGTGAAGGTTTCGTCGCGGTTAGCCCTGACGCGCGCAAAAAATTCTGGCTCGATCGCGCGCGTACCGCGGCGATTTCACGCCACACCAATGCCTTTAAGGTCAATGAGGACGTGGTGATTCCGCTGCCGCGCATGGGTGAGTACACCGATGCCATTGAGCGCATCAATATTGAGTTATCGACCAAAAATAAATTCAAAATTTTGGATGCGTTGGAGCAGTATCTGGGCGGGGATTTGCCGATTGTCCAACACGATGATGGCGGCACCAGCGACCAAAGTAAGCTCGAAATCATTGGCAATCGCGCATTGGATGCACAGGCGGTGATCGCCAAAGTGCGTGCGCGTTGGCAATTCTGGATGGCGCAGATGGACACGCCGCTGTCGCACATCATGGAAACGGTGTGCAGCATGGTCGATGCGAATACGCGCGAGGTGCTGCATCAACGCCTCAACGCGCAGCCTCATGTGCGCATGTTTGATCTGTTGCAGGATCGCACGATTCGCCTGTCGTACAAACGTGAAGTGCGACCGGAGTTGCGTGGGATTTTCACCGGCTTGTCGTTCACCAAAATTTTGGATGAGGTGAGCGCGATTCACCAAAAAGTGCTGCGCTCGCGCGTGTTCGTCGCCTTACACATGCAC
>CAZCDD010000070.1:0-7377 GCA_964497405.1 uncultured Hydromonas sp.
ATCGCCGGCAAAATCCGATCGCGGTGCAAACCATTCGGATACAGATCATCCGGTTTGTAATTCGAGGTCATCACAAAGCCCACGCCATTGCGCACCAAACCATCGAGTAAACGATGCAAAATCATCGCGTCGGCAATGTCGGACACATGAAACTCATCAAAGCAAATCAGGCGATAGCGCTCGGCCACGCGCTTGGCCACTTCTTCCAGCGGGTCGGACTGGCCTTTGAGGGTTTCCAACTCACGATGCACGCTGTGCATAAACTCATGAAAGTGAATACGGATTTTGCGCTCAACCGGACTTTGCTGATAGTAGGTGTCCATCAGCATGCTTTTGCCACGTCCAACGCCCCCCCAAAAATACACCCCTTTGGGAATCTGCGGTTTGGAAAACCAGCGCGTCAGCTTATTAGCGCGTTTGGCCTTGTACTCCGTCCACTCATCCTCGCACTGTTGCAAGCGCTTGGCCGCCGCCTCCTGTGCAAAATCCGGCGTGTAACCGTGCTCAGCCAAGGTGTTCAAATAAGTTTGTAAAAACGTGCTCTTACTCATCGTATATCAGTGGTCTCTGTGATTGATTTTTTATTGATAGGGATTGTCAAAGCCCAACCCCGCGAGAATCTGTCGCTCCAAATCCTCCATGATCTCGGCCTCATCGTCATCCAAATGATCGAAGCCTTGCGCGTGCAGCACCCCATGAACGACCAAATGTGCCGCATGTGCTTCGATGGATTTTTTTTGTTCTGCCGCTTCGCGTTCCAGCACCGCACCGCAGAAAATGATATCCGCCTCGATACCGCCATCGCCCATTTCTTGTTCCAACTGCGCGCGAACTTCTTCGGGCAAATCCTCGAAATCCTCGCTGTCGTTGTAGGCGAAGGTCAATACATTGGTCGCGTAGTCTTTGCCGCGAAACTCATTATTCAACGAGCGTCCTTCCGCTTCATCAACAAAACGCAGGGTCAATCGCGCGTCTTGCTGCAAAGCCGCTTTGACCCAACGGCGCAGCAATGGGCGCGGCAATATACCCTGCCAATCATGGCTTTTATCAGCATATTGAACACTCAGGTTTAATTTTGCACTCATGATGCATCCTTTTGTTTTTTAACCTCGGCTTCTAATTTTGCCAATTTAGCCAAACGTACCTCTTCCTTGGCCAGCGCTTTCGCGCGTGCTTCATACGCATCGACAATGCGCGCAACCAGCGGATGACGCACCACATCGGCAGAGGTGAATTCAGAAAAGGCAATGCCTTTAACTTTTTGCAAGGTTTGCACCGCATCGGCCAAACCGGATTTCATCCCGCGCGGTAAGTCCAACTGCGACGGATCGCCCGTCACCACCGCGCGTGCGCCAAAGCCTATGCGCGTGAGGAACATTTTCATCTGCTCGGGCGTGGTATTCTGCGCTTCATCCAAAATAATGAAGGCATGATTGAGTGTGCGTCCGCGCATATACGCCAGCGGTGCGATTTCAATCATTTGTTTTTCAAACAGTTTTTGTACTTTATCAAAACCCATCAAGTCATATAGTGCGTCATACAGCGGACGCAAATACGGATCGACTTTCTGCGTCAAATCACCCGGTAAAAAGCCCAAACGCTCGCCGGCCTCCACCGCAGGACGTGTCAACACGATGCGTTTGACCATATCGCGCTCCAGCGCATCTACCGCGCAGGCGACCGCAAGATAGGTTTTACCCGTACCCGCCGGCCCCGTCCCAAAGGTAATGTCATGCGACAGGATATTTTCCAAATAGACCTTTTGACGCGGTGTGCGCGCCTGTAAATCCGCACGACGGGTGTACAAAACGGGCCCCGCATCGTCCAAAGTCGGTAAATTCGGGTTCAACGCATGGCTGGGCAAACGCGATTCGTCTTCGTCCACTTTCGCGCGCGAGGCGTGGATCAGCAGTCGCGCATCGGCGCGCTGCTCATCCGTGCTGGCGTGGCGTTTGTTGGCAAAACCGGCTTGCAACTGCACGATGCCCAGCTGCACATCGTCAATGGATAATTCGCGTCCCGCCAAATCGTAAAAATAGGCCAGCGCCTGTGCCACTTCCTGCGCCCGTTGGCCACTGGCGGCGCTGATGCTGAATTTACCACCGCGACGAGAAATGGTCGCATTGTATGCCTGCTCAATCTGCCGCAGGTTTTCGTCCAAAGTACCACACAGATGCGCCAAACGCTGATTGTCGGATTTGGGCGCGATGAATTGAGTTTTGTGTGAAGCCATAAATAATAGATTTTTCCTATGGATGCTTATGAGTGGTTACGGAGCGTTTCTTTGGGTCAGCAGTTCGATGAAATAGCGCTCATATTCTCGCAAAAATCGATCGATTTTGACGCTCGCATAAGTGGTGTTTTTGCCGAACAAATAGCCCGCATCCCGTTTGACCAATTTTTTTTGCTCGCATTCGGCGTCGCTCAGTGCCATGCCGCCGACAATCCCAATGCCCAACCCCAATTCCACATAGGTTTTAATCACATCGGCATCCACAGCCTCCAGCACCACATCGGCACGCACATGCGCGTCAATGAAGGCTTTATCAATTTTTGCCCGCCCCGCAAAAGCAGGCTCATAGGTAATGATCGGATACTCGGCGATATCGGTGATTTTTGGCTTGGCCTTGTGTACCAACGGATGATCCGCTGGAAACAACAACTGATGTGTCCATTCATAGCATGCCTGCGAATCCAAACCCTCAGTCGCCGCCAGCTTTTCGGTAGCTACCGCAATATCCGCATGATCGTGCAATACCATCTGCGCGATTTGTGATGGCGCACCTTCGATCAGCGACAAACGCACATCTGGGTATTTCTCACGAAACTTGGCAATAATTTGAGGCAGTACATAACGTGCCTGCGTGTGTGTGGTGGCGATGGTCAGGCGACCGAATTTCGGATTTTTGCATTCATAGACTCGATCTTTAAAATCATCCATTTCTTGCAAAATGCGTTCCAACTGCGGCAATAAAATTGCGCCCTCTTTGGTTAGGCCGCGAATACGTTTGCCATGTCGTTCAAACAGATCGAACCCCAACATAGCTTCCAAATCCAATATAGTTTTCGATACCCCGGGTTGCGAGGTAAAGAGTACTTCGGACGCGCGGGTCAGATTGAAATCCTGCCTTACGATTTCGCGCACATAGCGCAATTGTTGCAAATTAATATTCATACAAACCCCATTAAAATAGGTGTTTCATATCACACGAGTCACATGCCACAGCCAAATCATGGCAATAATCAAAAACAATACTGTGGGTGCTGCGGCAATCAGCATGGGCGAATACGTCAACAGCGGCCCCAGAAACTGCACCAACGCAGTCAAAATAAAGAACAACAACCCCAAAAAAATCCCCATGACCACACGCACACCCACACCACCCTTGCGCGTCTGCATAAACGCGAACGGTAAAGCCAGCAACAGCATGGTCATCATACTCAGCGGATAAAACAGCTTCTGCCAAAATCCCAGCTCAAAATCGCGTGAACGCTGACCGGTTGACTGCAGACTGTCGATGCGTTGGCGCAATTGCACCAAGGGCAAACCAACAAATGATTGACCTTGGTAGCGAATAGTGGACAGTGTGTTATCGCCCAAATTGACGACCTGCTCATCCAAACGTTGCTCCTTTTTCGATGCCACCACCCCGTTTTCACTCAAATTCAAATCATAGCGAACCACATCTTTGAGGCGCCATTGGCCGGGCTGTTCGGTTTCTTGCGCGGTTTGCGCGTACACGATACCCTTGAGTGCAAAATCCGGCGTCATTTCGTACAGCCGTACATCGGACAAGGTGTCGCCCTTGACCACCGTACGCACATTGATCATGCGACTGCCGTCTTGCCCCAGCAATTGACGGCTCCAAAAGCCACCGGCATTTTTAAAATACGAATCCGAGTGCAAGGCGGTATTTTTGATGCTGCGCGCCCACTGATCGGCATTGGCAATCCCCGCCTCACCGACCACCACCACCACAGCGGCAAGCACAACCCCCATGCTGATAATGATGCCCATCATGTGCTTCACACTCAGGCCCGATGCACGCCATGCGATCAGCTCGGAGCGCGCCGCCATATTCGACAGTGCCAGTACGCCGCCAATCAAGGTACAAATCGGCAATAAACGATACACATAGTCCGGTGAGCGCAACAGCACCACCGATACCAGCGTACGCCAGGTGTAATCGAACTCGCCCAGGTTTTTCATCTCCTCCAGACCATCCATCGTCACCAATACGAGGGAAAAGCCCAGAAGAACCGCCAAGATCGACCATAAAATTTCTCGATAGAAGGTTTTAACAGCCAAATTCATGCTCATGTGCGTCACCTTCCGTCAATTGTGCTTGTTAAACCAGCTGGACAGCGCAAAGCTGGGCAACCGCCATGAATTAAACCGATACCACAACGCCAATAGACTCAAACTCAAAAAGCCGCCATGCACCCCCAAAAGTCCCTGCGTCAATTGCCATTGACCCAGAAAAATTTTACTCTCTCCGATTTTGATGATATTCAAATAAATCATCAGAATCAAAATCCCCATTAACACGCCCCAAGTGCGCGCTGAGCGCGGACGCACATAGCCGAGCACCACCGCGAAAATCGCCGCAGGAATGATCATAAACGCATCCGAAAAACGACGATACAACTCACTCATAGCCTGCGCGCCACCTTTTTGCACCAATTCCTGCGTAAACATCTGATCGATCGGTTTTTCCTTCGCCTTGCGCACATCAATATTGACCCAGTCCTCCAAGGACAGCCCATAATGACCAAAACGCATGCTGCTGATTTGCCCTTTATCCGCTTCCAGCAGATATTGCCGGCCATCGTTGAGCACCAGAAACGAGCGCCCGTCCGCACTCTCTTGCATTTTGGCCGAATCAGCAATCACCGTTAGATGCTTGTCATCCCGCTTTTGCGCCACAAAAATATGTTCAAACTCCGGCAATACGCCGGTTTTCACCGTACCCACAAATACCGTGCGCTCACCACTTTTAGTGGTCTGAAATGAACCGCTCTTAACCAAATTCAGTTGGCTGATTGCACTGTCTGTACGAAACGCCGCCATTTTCTGATTCGTCCACGGCACCATCACCGCGTTCATAAACAGCAAAAAACCAAACATTGGCAAAACCAGCATCCACACCGGACGGAAAATCGCCCAATGACTCGCCCCAGAGGTTTGCCAAACCACCATCTCGGAGTCCTTGTAAATACGCGCAATCGTACTGATGAGCGCGATCATCACCGTCGCCACCATAATCAGCGGAAAATAGCCGAGCGAAATCACCAGCAAATATTGCAACAGCACATCAATTGAAATATTGCCCTTATTGACATCGTTGAGCGAGCGCACCAGAAAAAACACGGTCAAAATTGTGAACAACGTAAAAAAGATAACCGCAGTCAAGGTGATTTTTTCCCGCAGAATCGAGCGTTGAAAAATCATGCAAAACCCACCTAAAATTAAAATGCTTCCTGAACTATAATAACAATATTGAGCGTAACAGCATCGGAGCGCTTATATAACAAAATTGGATCCGTGCCCGCTTATTATTCAAAAGTCTTATTTTACAGGAAAAACACCATGATATTTCAGCTCAAAGCAGCCTCTTTGCCCAAAGGCACGAAAAAACAACTGAACTGCATTTTTATCATTGCCAGTCAAAACGAACAATCTCGCGCCGTAGTCGATACCAACACCCTGCAGATTTTGCCGGAATCGGTACAAAACGCACTGAGTACCGCGATGGATGCGGAGCATTTCACCGCCGCCAGTGGCCAGCAAATCAGCCTGATCGACAGCACCAGCCAAAGCCAATACATCATTTTGGGTACAGGTAAAACCTCAGCCAAATGCGTCAAAACCGCGGCACAAGCCATCACCACCTACTGCCAACAATACGAAGTCAAACAAGCCTACGTTTATCTCGACAACCATTTTGATGCTGAAAACGCCATCAACGCCTTTGTTTTATGCGCCGCTGACACCGCCTACACCTTTGAAGCACCAAACGGCATGCACACCGGCGAGCACGCCAAGCAAAACGCGAAAAAAGCCGCGCAAAGCGCCAAACGCGTGATCACCTTGATGACGGCAAAAGCACCGAATGCCCAACAAAAACAACAATTTGCCAACGCCGTTGCCATCAGCCAAGGCTCCTCTTTGGCCAAACAACTGGGTAATATGCCGGCTAACTACGCCACGCCAACGCATTTGGGCAATGTCGCCAAACAATTGGCCAAAGATTACGACTTCAAAGTTCAAGTTTTGGAGCGCAAGCAAATCGCCGCCCTCAAAATGAACTCATTCCTCTCTGTGGCCAAAGGCTCCACCGAACCGCCGCGCTTCATCGTACTCGAATACAAAGGCGGCGCAGCCAAGGCAGCCCCCACCGTATTGGTCGGTAAAGGCATTACCTTCGACTCCGGCGGCATTTCCCTCAAACCCGGCGCAGGCATGGATGAAATGAAATACGACATGTGCGGCGCTGCCTCCGTATTGGGAACCTTCAAAGCACTGGGCGAACTCAAACCGAAAATCAATGTGGTCGGCCTGATCGCTACCTGTGAAAATATGCCGGCAGGCAATGCCAACAAACCGGGCGACATCGTTACCTCCATGGCCGGACTGACCATCGAAGTGCTCAACACCGATGCCGAAGGCCGCCTGATTCTGTGTGACGCACTGACCTACGCCGAACGCTACAAACCCGCCGCCGTAGTGGACATCGCCACATTGACCGGCGCATGCGTGGTATCACTGGGTCACCACCACTCCGGCCTGTTTGCCAATAATGACGACTTGGCGCAAGAACTGCAAACAGCGGGTAAAACCCAGCAAGACACCGCATGGCGCATGCCGATGGATGCCGAATACAGCGAGCAACTCAAATCCAACTTCGCCGATCTGGCCAATATTGGCGGCATGCCCGCCGGTAGCATCACCGCCGCGTGCTTCCTGTCCAAATTCACGGAAAAATATCCTTGGGCGCATTTGGACATCGCCGGTACCGCATGGAAATCAGGCGCGAGCAAAGGCGCCACTGGCCGTCCAGTGCCCTTATTGAGCCAATTTTTGCTCAACCGTGCGAAGTAATTGAATTGGAGTGAAACCCTCGTTATGACGCAGATTGATTTTTTTAGCAACGCGCCGGATCGCATCGAATACGTCGCGCGCCTGCTGCTCAAAGTTCAGCAAAAGGGCCAAAACGCCGTGGTGTACGGCTCGCCACACGTATTGAATGATTTGAGCGCTGCGCTGTGGCGCAGTGAAGGTTTTCTGGCGCATGAAGTCATGCTGGATGCCGATGCGCCGTTGAACGATGTTGCACCGTTCATTCTGACCGCGTGCGAACACGATCATTGGCCGCA
>CAZCDD010000071.1:0-7280 GCA_964497405.1 uncultured Hydromonas sp.
AAGTCATTGCCGCCGCACAATTGCTCAAAGACGACTGGGGCGTGGATGCGGATCTGTACTCTGCACCGAGCTTCACCGAATTGGCACGCGAAGGTCAAGCGGTTGAACGCGATAACCTGCTCAACCCACTGTCACCGCGCAAACTCTCGCACGTCGAAAGCCTGTTGCAAGACTCCGACGCGCCGGTCATCGCCGCGACCGACTACATGCGTGCTGTGGCCGAGCAAATCCGCGCCTACATCCCGTCACGCTACACCGTGCTTGGTACCGACGGTTTTGGTCGCTCCGACACCCGCGAACAACTGCGTCATTTCTTTGAAGTCAACCGCTACTGGGTCACTGTTGCCGCGCTCAAAGCATTGGCTGATGACGGCGTAATTGGCTACGAAGAAGTCGCCCAAGCCATTGCGAAATACAATTTGGACGTGAATAAACCCGCGCCTTGGACTGTTTAATCGAGCGTCATAGAGAGGAAAAAAAATCATGAGCAATCTCATCGAAGTCAAAGTCCCCGATATTGGCGACTATAAAAACATTCCCGTGATCGAGGTATACGTCAAAGTCGGCGACACCATCGCCGTCGAAGACACGCTGGTCACACTCGAGTCCGACAAAGCAACACTGGACGTGCCCTCATCGCACGCCGGCGTGGTTAAAGAAGTCAAAGTCGCTGTCGGCGATAAAATTTCCGAAGGCTCCGTGGTGGTACTGATCGAAGCGGCCGCAGCGGATGCCGCACCTGCACCCAAAGCAGAAAGCACCCCTGCGCCAGCAACACCGGCTGCCGAAGCTGCTGCGCTCGTACCTGCCGCACCGGCGGTTCAAGAACCCGCGGCGCAAGCAAAACCAGCGGCCACGCCTGCGCCTGCAACAGCCAGCAGCGCCGCACCGGCCTATCCAGCCGAAGCACTGTCAAAAACCACCTACGCCTCACCATCGGTGCGTCAATTTGCGCGCGAGTTGAGCGTCAATCTGGATAACGTCAAGGGCAGCGGCGACAAAGGCCGCATCACCCACGACGACGTGCGTGCGTACATCAAAGCCGTGATGAACGGCCAAATGGCGTGCCCACATCCCAACGCAGCCTCTGCGGGTGCATCATTGGGCGGTGGTTTGGATCTCTTGCCTTGGCCGCAAATCGACTTCACCAAATTCGGTGAAATTGACGTACAGCCATTGTCACGCATCAAGAAAATTTCAGGGCAAAATCTGTCGCGCAACTGGGTCATGATTCCGCATGTAACCAATAACGAAGTGGCTGACGTGACCGAGCTCGAAGCCTTCCGCGTTCAATTGAACAAAGAACACGAAAAAGCCGGCATCAAATTCACCATGCTCGCCTTCCTGATCAAAGCCTGCGTGCAAGCGCTGAAAAAATTCCCAGAGTTCAACGCCTCGCTGGACGGCGATAACTTGGTGTACAAAAAATACTACAACATCGGTTTTGCCGCGGACACACCGAATGGTCTGGTCGTGCCCGTGATCAAAGCCGCTGACACCAAATCCATCTCCGAAATCGCGGTGGAAATGTCTGAGCTGGCGAAAAACGCCCGCGAAGGCAAACTCAAACCGACCGATATGCAAGGCGGTTGCTTCTCGATCTCGTCACTCGGCGGTATCGGAGGCACCTCGTTCACCCCGATCATCAATGCGCCTGAAGTCGCCATCCTCGGCGTTTCACGCTCCTCGATGCAACCGGTTTGGAACGGCTCTGAATTCGTACCGCGTCTGATGTGCCCGCTGTCTCTGTCGTACGATCACCGCGTGATTGACGGCGCGGCAGCAGCGCGATTCAATGCGTATTTGGCTGCGATACTGGCTGATTTTCGTCGTGTTTTGATCTAATTCAAGGGGAACTTTATGAGTCAAATCATTGAAATCAAAGTCCCCGACATCGGTGACTACAAAAACATACCCGTGATTGATATTTACGTCAAAGTGGGCGATACCGTTGCGGTTGAAGATTCATTGCTCACGCTCGAATCCGATAAAGCAACGCTCGACGTGCCGTCCTCACACGCCGGTGTGGTGAAGGAACTCAAGGTCGCCGTGGGTGATAAAATTTCCGAAGGCAGCGTGGTACTGCTATTGGAATTGGCGGAAACGGCATCAGCGCCCGCTGCCGAAAGCAAACCTGCGGTGGAAACACCCGCAGCACCTGCAACCTCTGCACCAACCAGCGCGCCAGCAGCACCCGTAGCATCGATTGCCGGCACATACAGCGGCAATGTGGACATCACCTGCGACATGCTGGTGCTCGGCGCGGGGCCGGGCGGCTATTCCGCCGCATTCCGAGCCGCTGATTTGGGCATGGACACCGTGTTGGTGGAACGTTACGCCACCTTGGGCGGCGCTTGTCTGAACGTCGGCTGTATTCCATCCAAAGCCCTGTTGCACACCGTCACCGTTATGGAAGAAGCCTTGTCCATGAGCGATCACGGCATCACCTTCACCGCCCCACAAGTCAACATCGACAAACTGCGCGATTATAAAAACTCAGTGGTTGGCAAGCTCACCACGGGGCTGGCAGGCATGGCCAAAATGCGCAAAGTCAATGTGGTGCGCGGTATCGGCTCCTTCCTTGACGCACATCATTTAGAAGTCACAGAAACGACCGGAACCGGCTCGGAAACCACTTCGGTGAAAAAAGTCGTGCGCTTTGAAAAAGCCATCATCGCTGCCGGATCGCGTGTGGTCAAATTACCGTTCATCACCGAGCAAACCTACGCCGACCCACGCATCGTGGACTCGACAGGCGCACTCGCCCTACCGTTCATCCCGAAAAAAATGCTGGTCATCGGCGGTGGTATCATTGGTTTGGAAATGGGTACGGTTTACTCCGCCTTGGGTTCGGAAATTGACGTGGTTGAAATGATGGACGGCTTGATGCAAGGCGCCGACCGCGACCTCGTTAAAGTGTGGCAAAAATACAATGCCCACCGTTTCCAAAATGTCTATGTCAACACCAAAACCATGGCAGTTGAAGCCAAAGACGACGGCATCTACGTCACGTTCGCCAAAGCCAACGAGCAATCCACCGCACCCGCCGAAGCGCAACGCTACGACTTGGTACTGGTCGCCGTTGGTCGTGCGCCAAACGGTTTGCTGATTGGTGCGGATAAAGCTGGTGTGGCGGTAACTGAACGCGGCTTCATCAACGTCGATGCGCAAATGCGCACCAATGTGCCGCACATTTTCGCCATCGGCGACATCGTGGGTCAACCGATGCTCGCACACAAAGCGGTACACGAAGCGCACGTCGCCGCCGAAGCCGCGCATGGTGAAAAAGCCTTCTTTGACGTTCGCCAGATTCCATCGGTCGCCTACACCGACCCAGAGGTCGCTTGGGCTGGAGTGACCGAAGATCAGGCTAAAGCACAAGGCTTGAACTACGGCAAAGCCACATTCCCGTGGCAAGCCTCAGGTCGTGCGATTGCGAATGGCCGCGACGAGGGCTTTACCAAACTGATTTTTGATAACGAAACCGGCCGCATCATCGGCGGCACCATCGTCGGTACGGGTGCTGGTGATTTGATCTCCGAGATCTGCCTTGCCATCGAAATGGGTGCGGATGCCATCGACATCGGCAAAACCATCCACCCCCATCCAACCTTGGGTGAATCGGTCGGCATGGCCGCAGAGGTGTTCAAAGGTACGTGTACCGATGTACCACCACAACGTAAGAAATAGGATTTCTATCCAATGTAAACGCCACAAGGTTATACTTGTGGCGTACTATCTGTACTCTTCTACTTTTTAAGTGAAACTATAAATTGGGGAGAGATTATACTTGTACAGATCAAGCCAAAAAATTCAGGCCTATGAACCATGTTCATAGGCCTTTTTGCTTTGCTATAATTGGTTCCTCTGCCCTTATTTCAAGTAAAAGACCAGACCATGCAAACTTCTTTCACACTTCGTTACGCCACGCAATTGGGTGAAAATATTTATCTGCACCTTAAGCAAGACCATGAGATGCACTTGATTCCGATGCGGTTTATCGATGCGCAGTCTTGGTCCATCGAATGCGAAATCGCCTTTTCCAGCCCCATTCACTACCATTTCAGCATTCGTGACACTGCGGGGCAGATTCTGCGCGAGGAAAAGCATGAGCGTACCTACGCATGGCCGCAAAGCGAGCTCCGACCAACCTTACACTTGATTGAGCAATGGGATGTACCGAATTTTGCGGAGCATTTTTTAATCAATAAGGTTTTGGCTAACTCGCGCTCGGACTGCATGGAGTCAAATGAGCTGCGTCCTGAACACGATCATCTGTTTGAAATCAATGCGCCACTGTACAACCCTCATCATCGAGTGTGTTTGCTGGGGGAGCACGAGCTGCTGGGTGCGTGGGATACGCAAGGTTTCATTGAGCTGCGCCAAGTTGCACCTGGCAAATGGCAAGCGGCTCTGGATTTAAGCGCTATGGATGGGGCGGTTTCGTATAAATACGGGATTTTTGATGCACACAGCAGACGCTTTTTAAGCTTTGAAGCGGGCGAGAACCGTCACTTTACGATTCAACGCGATACCAAGTCTGCGCTCAGCGTGGTGCATGATTTGGGCTATCGATTTTTACCTGAGCAGATGTGGCGAGCGGCTGGGGTGGCGATCCCGATTTTCTCTCTGCGCAGTGGCAATGCTTTGGGCAGCGGGGAGTTTTCGGATTTGAAATTGCTGGGCGATTGGGCACATCAGGTCGGGCTGTCACTGATTCAGGTGCTGCCGATCAACGATAGCTCGATTAATTATTCGTGGGAGGATCATTTCCCATACTCTGCCATTTCGGTTTACGCCTTGCATCCTCAGTATCTGTCCATCCGTGAGCTACCCTTTGCGTTAAGCTCAGCTCAGTCAGCGGAGTTTGAGGCCGAGCAGGCTCACTTGAATGCGTGTGCAAGCATTGATTTTGAGCGCATGATTCAGACGAAATGGCGTCTGCTTCGTGCTATTTTTCATGACCATCAAACTGAAATTTTGCAGGATCCTGGGCTCTCGCAATTCATCGCCGAGCAGGCTTTTTGGCTCAAGCCTTATGCGCTATTTTGCACCCTACGCGATCAATACGGCACCATCGATTTCTCCCAATGGAAGAGCGATGCGACGTTTTCATCCGCTCGTTGTGAGGCGTATTTCAACCCCGACCATCCGCAGTATGCAACGGTAATGCTGCATTGTTTTGTGCAATATCATTTGCACTTACAGCTGGGAAGCACCATCGCATATCTGCATCAACTGGGGGTCTCGATCAAAGGGGACTTGCCAATCGGCGTGCGGCGCCACAGTGTAGACACATGGGTAGAGCCACAATGGTTCGGCATGGATTTTCAAGCAGGCGCGCCACCGGATATGTTTTCAGATTTGGGGCAAAACTGGGAACTGCCGACCTATGACTGGCCACGCATGCGTGAGGATGGCTATGGCTGGTGGAAAAATCGTTTGTCCGCACTGGCGCAGTATTTTGATGCCATGCGCATTGACCATGTGCTCGGCTTTTTCCGCATTTGGCGTATTCCGAGTGATGCGACCCAAGGGCTATTGGGCTATTTCTATCCAGCGTTGGGCATTACTACGCTGGAACTGGCAGAACGAGGCATTGACTTTGATGAGCAACGCGATTGTACGCCATGGGTCTCAGAAGCCATGCTCACTCCGATTGTAGGTGCCGATACGGCGAATGTACTAGCTACCTATTTTCAACCCGATCCGCTCAGGATGGGGCATTATGTATTCAAACCCGAGTTTGATACGCAACGCAAAGTCGTGGCGTATTGCAAATCTCACCCCGACGCCGCCGAGTTGCAGACCATATTATTGAATATTCACACCAATGTATTGTTCATTCGCGAATCAACCCCGAATGGCGTGGTGTACCACCCGCGCTTCAATGTACAGCAAACTTGGGGCTTTCAAGCACTTGAAAAGGCGCAACAGGAGCAACTATACGCACTGTACATAGACTATTTTTTTGTTCGTCAAGAAGCGCTGTGGCGTGCCAGCGGCTTGGAAAAACTCCCCGCCCTACAAAATGCCACCGATATGCTGATTTGCGCCGAAGATTTAGGTCTGGTGCCCGACTGTGTGCCACAAGTATTAGAAGAGTTGGGGATTGTCGCACTGAAAATTCAGCGCTCGCCCAAAGAACACATTCCCTATTATGACCCAAAAAATATTGGCTACATGAACGTCACCACCACATCCAGTCACGACAGCAGCACCTTACGACAATGGTGGATGGAGAACCCTGAGCTCACCCAGCATTACTACAACGAGCAACTGCAACGCAGTGGTATTGCGCCAAGCGAACTCACCCCTGCGCTGGCCGAGCAAATCATCCGACAAAATTTACAATCGCCCGCTATGCTGGCCCTATTTCCACTACAAGACTGGCTCGCCACCTCGGAAAAATTGCGCCATCCGAATGCCAACGCCGAGCGCATTAACAATCCGGCAGATCCCAATCAACGCTGGAATTACCGAATGCACATCACTTTAGAGCAATTGTGCCAAGAGCACGAGTTCAACCACAACATCACCCAGTGGATTACCCTATCGGATCGACTGTCGCCCAAATAACCTTATTGCCCGCTCATATCATCCAATCTCGCGGATTTTTATAGTTTAACGGAACAGTTAATTAAAAAAATCCTTAACTTTATCAAACCAACCTTTGGCTTTCGGGCTGTGTTTTTCACCCCCATGCTTTAGACTTTCTTCAAACTGGCGCACGATCTCTTTTTGCTCAGCCGTGAGTTTAACCGGCACCTCAAGTTCCACATGAACATACAAATCGCCCACGGTTGAGGCCGAGCGCACATGCGGCATGCCTTTGCCGCGCAGGCGGAACACCTGTCCGGTTTGCGTGCCTTCAGGGATATTCATATGCGCTTTGCCGTGGAGGGTCGGCACTTCGATCTCGCCGCCCAGCGCAGCTTTGGTAAAGGCCAACGGGATGGTGCTGTGCAAATCGGTACCGTCACGTTCAAACACAGGATGTCGTTTAATGTGAATTTCGACGAACAAATCACCGGCGGGGCCGCCATTCACACCCGGCTCACCCTTACCGGAGTTACGAATCCGCATGCCGTCTTCGATCCCAGCGGGTATATTGACTTCCAGTGTTTTTTGCGTCTTAACTTTACCTTGACCTTGGCATTTTTTACACGGCGACGGGATGTGCTTGCCGGTGCCGTGGCATTTCGGACAGGTTTGCTGCACCGAGAAAAAGCCTTGCGACATACGCACTTGACCCTGGCCTTTACAGGTTGGACAGGTTT
>CAZCDD010000072.1:0-7156 GCA_964497405.1 uncultured Hydromonas sp.
TCGCGCCGCGTCTGTACACCATGAAGATCAACCAAGACAAAATCCGTGACGTGATTGGTAAAGGTGGTGCAACCATCCGCCAATTGACCGAAGAAACTGGCACGACGATTGATATTCAAGAAGACGGCACCATCACCATTGCCTCGAATGACGCGGAAAAAGCGGCTGAAGCGCAACGTCGCATCACCGAATTGACGGCTGAAATCGAAGTCGGCAAAGTGTACGAAGGTACGGTATTGAAACTCTTGGATTTCGGTGCGATCGTACAAGTATTCCCAGGCAAAGACGGTTTGCTGCACATTTCACAAATTGCGCACGAACGCGTGAACCAAGTATCGGATTACTTGAAAGAAGGGCAACAAGTCACCGTTAAAGCCATCGAGACCGATGACCGTGGTCGCGTGAAGTTGTCCATGAAAGCTTTGCTCGAAAAACCAGCGCGTGAACCACGTCCGGAAACCGCGGTGGTAACGCCTGCGGTTGCGGCGGAAGAAGCAGCGGTTACACCGACCGATGAAATGAAAAACGAAGGTTTTGCATAATAGCATCGTCTGATGAAAAACCCGCTGTGTGAAAACGGCGGGTTTTTTTATGTATTAGGGAGGAGTATGGAAGCCTTACAGTCCATTCGTGAAGCGTGGCATGAAGCGTTTTTTCTGGATAATTTAGAGCTTTTTGAATTCTTAAAACACCGCAATTTTTCCTCAGAAATTGAAGGCTATGTGCTGAATAAGCAAGAGCACAAAAAGAATGTTGAGCTGTTAATCTCCAGAAGAAAACTCAATATTCAAACGGTGCAAAAAACCGATACCAATGTGCAAACCATACGCAATGGAAACTCAGTTTGCATCTCCGGTGTTGCGCATATCACCATCAATGCCAAAGTCAGTACAACGCACCGATTTTTAGAGGTTTGGGTTTTAGAAAAAAATCAGTGGAAGATTATTTACTATTCGTCACTGAAAAACTAAGCGGGTGCGGCTTTGCGAGGTGAGAGCTGACACGCTGGCATCGTTCAGAAGGTTATTGGGGCGGCTGTAATACCAAAGTCTGTGTTTTTACGTTATTGCGCTCAAACCAGCCTTGATTGACTTCCAGCGCATATAAAATGGGTTGTTTGGCACAGTGGTGTTGGAGGCTTTTGGGCTGCATGTCATTGATTTGCACGAGTTTACCTTGCGCATCGATAAAGCCGACCGATAGCGGAATCAAGGTGTTTTTCATCCAGAAACAGTAGGTTTTCGGCTCGTCAAAGACAAACATCATGCCTGAATTCTCCGCCAGTCGGGTGCGATCCATCAAGCCTTTTTGACGCTCTTTGTACGCACCGGCCCATTCGAGGCGCAATTGATCCAGCGGCGCGAGTACTTTGGGCGCGTTGGCAGGTGCGACAAACTGACAGCCTGCCAATAAAATTGTGGCGAATAAACTGGCTCGCGCCATCAAAGATCGCATTTTTTTAAGTCCGAATACTGCCGCTCGCATCGCCATAAACGATGTATTTCAGGCTGGTCAAGCCATCCAATCCCACAGGGCCACGGGCGTGCAATTTGTCATTGGAAATACCGATTTCCGCCCCCAAGCCATATTCAAAACCATCGGCAAAGCGGGTAGAAGCATTGACCATGACCGACGAGGAGTCCACTTCGCGCAAAAATTGCTGTGCGGTGGTGAGGTTTTCGGTGATGATCGCATCGGTATGCGCGGAACCGTAATGGTTGATGTGCTCAATGGCCGCATCCACATCATTCACGGTCTTGATAGATAAGATCGGAGCGAGGTATTCGGTTGACCAGTCTTCTTCCACCGCATCGACTAAATGGTGAAAGCCTGCTGATTCCAGCGTCGCACAGGTTCTGCTGTCCACGCGCAGTTCGACGCCTTTTTCTTGGTAAATGCGGCACAGCTCGGGCAGTACACGCGGTGCAATGTCAGCATGCACCAAGAGCGTTTCCGTGGTGTTGCACGGCGCGTAGCGCTGGGTTTTTGCGTTATCGCAGACTTTGATGGCTTTGGCGATATCGGCATCCACATCAATATAGCTGTGGCAAATACCGTCCAAGTGTTTAATCATCGGTACGCGCGCGTCGCGCATCAGCCGTTCGATCAATGATTTGCCACCGCGCGGGACGATTACGTCCACATATTCGGTCATGGTGATGAGTTCGCCCACGGCGGCGCGATCCGGTGTGTTGACGACCTGAACCGCTGACTCAGGCAGACCCGCATGCGCCAAGCCGGCTTGCACGATTTTTGCCAAGGCTTGATTCGAGTGCAGCGCTTCAGACCCGCCGCGCAAAATGGTGGCGTTGCCCGATTTAATGCACAGGGCGGCCGCGTCAATGGTGACGTTTGGACGCGATTCGTAAATGATGCCAATCACGCCCAGCGGTACGCGCATCTGACCCACGGTAATGCCGGAGGGCAGAATTTTAAACCCACTCATCTGGCCAATCGGGTCGGCGAGTTCGGCGATTTGACGCAAACCATCGATCATGGTTTGAATCGCTTTATCCGACAGGGTGAGGCGGTCGATAAAGGCGGCGTCTAAACCTTTGGCGCGCGCTTGTTCGAGATCTTTGGCGTTTTCAGCTTTGAGCGCGTCTGCTTGCTGTTCAATCAGCGTGGCCATCTGGCGCAGGGCGATATTTTTGGTCGCGGTATTGGCTCGCGCCATGGCGCGTGAAGCGCTGCGGGCGGTTTGCCCCAATTCTTGCATATAACTTTGGATGTTTTGACTCATGATGACCTCGGGAATTTTTGGCATTATATCATTGCGAGCTGATTTTGCGGGAGCGGTGTGGTTTTCTTAACCGATTGTTTTCAAAGGATTAATTATTTTAATCGTGCAATAGGTTTGAAATAATCAAATAAATGCAATTGACAATAATTCTCATTTGCGTTATTGTGTCGGTGTTTTGGTTTTATTACATCATGGTACAAAAGAAAAGGGAGAATTTATGCGTCAAAAAACATCATACCCAGTGGGTGGGCTTTTGCTGGTAGCCGCGTTGGGGTTGACCGCTTGTGGACAAAACAGTGGCAAAAACGAGCATGCAGCAAAAACTGCCACTGCGCCCGCGACACAAAGCATGCCGGTCAGCGATGCGCAACTGGTGATCTATACCTCGCGCTCAGAGCAATTGATCAAACCGATTGCGGAAGCTTATACCCAAGCCACGGGCGTGAAAGTGGCCTTTGTATCGGATAAAGAGGGGCCGCTGATGGAGCGCTTGGCCGCAGAGGCGGAAAATACGCCCGCCGATGTGTTTATGACGGTGGATGCGGGTAATCTGTGGCAGGCGAGCCAGAAAGGTTTGTTTGCGCCGATCGAGTCAAAAACCTTGCTGGCGAATATTCCGGCGCATTTGCGTGACCCGAACAATCAATGGTTCGGCCTGTCGATTCGCGCGCGCACCATTTTTTTCAATAAAGATAAGGTCAAAGCAGAGCAATTATCAAGCTACCAAGCTTTAGCGGGTGAGCAATGGAAAGGTAAGCTGTGCTTGCGTACCTCAAAAAAAGTGTACAACCAGTCTTTGGTGGCGATGCTGGCTGCCGAGGATGGGGCTGAGAAAACCGAGAAGATGCTCAAGGGCTGGGTCGGCAATTTGGCTGCGCCGGTGTTCCCTGATGATACCAAGTTGCTGGAGGCAATCGCCGCGGGTCAATGTGAGGTGGGCATTGCCAACACTTATTACTACGGCCGTTTGTTGGAAAAAAATCCGAATTTGAATGTTGGCGTTTTCTGGGCCAATCAGGCAGGCAAAGGGGTTCATGTCAATGTCTCGGGTGCGGGCGTGACCAAATATGCGAAACACAAGGAGGAGGCAGTGAAATTCCTTGAGTGGCTGTCATCGAGCCAAGCGCAAGGCCTATTTGCCGACGTCAATCTGGAGTTCCCAGCCAATCCAGCGATCAAGGCCAATACCTTGGTGACGAATTGGGGAACGTTTAAACAAAATCTGATCAATGTGTCTGAAGCCGGAGCGGGACAGGCGGAGGCCGTGAAATTGATGGATAAGGCGGGTTATCAATAATCCCCATCGGGTCTTTCAATGGGCAGACATTCGTCTGCCTATTGGCGTTTTTATTGGATAAACGGTGGCTGTGTGCGTTTTTTAAAGTTTCATTATCTGGTTTTCCTTGTGCTCAGTGTGCTGTGCCTTGCACCGCTGCTCGTGGTGGTGCTCGGTTCTTTGCAAGCCGATGCAGCACTGTGGGCGCATATGCGTGTCTATCGATTGCCGCGGATGCTGGGCAATACGCTGATGCTCGGCGTTGGCGTGGTGATGTTTTCATTACTTTTAGGTACTTCACTGGCATGGCTGGTCAGTATGTATGAGTTTCGCGGGCGCAGGTGGATGGAGTGGCTGCTGGTGTTGCCTTTGGCGATTCCGACTTATGTCATGGCCTTTACTCAACTGGGCGTGTTGGGCTATACCGGTGCGATACAAACGACGCTAAGAGCAAGGCTGGGAGTGGATCTGCAGCACTGGTTGGATGTGCGCTCGCCCGTGGGCGTGGCGTGGGTGATGTCCTTGGCCCTGTATCCGTATGTGTATTTACTGGCGCGTGTGGCGTTTCGCAGCATGGGCGCACGCGCGTTGGAGGTGGGGCAGTCGTTGGGCTATTCACTGGCACAGTCGTTTTGGCGGGTGTCCATTCCTATGGCGCGGCCATGGCTGGCCGGAGGTGCAATGCTGGCGCTGATGGAGGCGCTGGCGGATTTTGGCGCGGTATCAATTTTGAATTACGATACCTTGACCACGGGGGTTTATCAGGCGTGGTTTGCCTTGTTTTCCCTGCCCAATGCCTTGCAAATTGCTTCAATGGCGCTGTTGATCGTGTGTGTGCTGGTGACGCTGGAGCGCTACTGGCGCGGACATCGGCTGTATGCGCAGATGGGCGCTTCGAGCGTTTTTCAGCGCAAAAAATTGCAGGGTTGGAAAAAATACGGCGCATATCTGTGGCTCGGCTGGGTTTCGTGGTGCGCTTTGGTTTTGCCGCTGGGGCAACTTTTGGCATGGGCCGCGCCTCAGTTGGGTGAGGATTTGAATGCGTCATTTTTCAGCTATGTGCAAGGTTCTTTGAGTTTGGCGGTTATGGCGGCGGCGACGGTCACGGTAGTGGCATTGCTGTTGGCGCTGGCGCGCCGTTACAGCCAAAGTGCCGTTTCGGCGCTGTGGGTCTCGGTATTGACCATGGGTTATGCGGTTCCCGGTACGGTGCTGGCGGTTGGGGTATTTGTGCCGGTGGCTTTTTTGGATAACTGGCTGGTGCGCTGCGGTTGGACTGCTGGCTCGATGCTGAAAGGAACTTTGCTGGTGATGCTGTGGGCTTATACCGTGCGATTTTTAGCGGTGGCGTTCTCGTCGGTGGACAGTGCTTTGCAAGGCGTCAGTGCACAGCATGAGTATGCGGCGCGTTCATTGGGCGTGGTCGGTTGGCGTTTGTTTGCCAAAATGTATGTGCCGATGATGCGACCGGGTATTTGGACGGCATTTTTGATGGTTTTGGTGGATGTGATGAAAGAAATTCCGATCACGCTGATGACCCGTCCGATGGGCTGGGATACGTTGTCGGTGCGGATTTTTGCGTTGACCAGTGAGGGTTTGTGGCAGGAGGCGGCATTGCCTGCCTTGAGTTTGGTTGGGGTGGGGATGATTCCGGTGATTTTACTACTGCGTGATGAGGGGAAAAAGGCATGAGTTTGGTGGTGGAGCAGTTATCTCAGCATTTTTGCAGTCAGTCGGTGCTCAAGGATGTGCGTTTGGTGCTACCCGAAGAGGGCATTGCATGTTTATTGGGTGCGTCCGGCAGTGGCAAAAGCACGATTTTACGCAGCATCATGGGGTTTGATCGTCCAAAATCTGGTGTGATTTCGCTGGCGGGGAAGGTTCTGGATGATGCGAAAACCCATGTGCCGGCGCATGAGCGTGGCATCGGTATGGTGTTTCAAGATCATGCCTTGTTTCATCATCTGACGATTGCGCAAAACGTGGCGTTTGGCCTGCATCAATGGCCGAAACCCAAGCGAGCCGAGCGAGTCGCACAGCTACTGGCACTGGTCGATTTGGCCGACAAGGCCCAGGCATATCCACATCAATTATCGGGTGGGCAACAGCAACGTGTGGCTCTGATTCGAGCCTTGGCGCCTCGTCCGAAATTATTATTGCTGGATGAGCCGTTTTCCAGCTTGGACGCGCATTTGCGCGTGCAATTGGCCAGTCATGTGCGTCAGTTGCTTCGGCATGAGCAGGTCAGCGCGATCATGGTGACGCACGATCAGCAAGAGGCATTTGGCTTTGCCGATTGGATTGGCGTGGTGCAGGATGGAACCATCGTACAGTGGGGTAGTCCCTACGATTTGTATCATGAGCCGGTCTCGCGCGAAGTGGCGCAGTTTATCGGTCAAGGGCGGTTCATTCCGGCACTGGTGAAAAATGCACGTTGCGTGTCAATGGAATTGGGCGATTTTTGCGGCTTGGTTCCGCAAAAATTCCCACTGCACGAACGCGTTCAGGTGCTGCTGCGCCCAGATGATGTGGTGCACGATGATGACGCGGCACAGACGGCGGTGATTCGCGATAAAGCGTTTCGCGGCAGTGATTTTGTTTATACCTTGGTTTTGCCATCCGGGCACGAGATTTTGGCGCAAGTGCCGAGCCACCACCGTCATGAGATTGGTGAAGCGATTGGTGTGCGCTTGGATTTACAGCACCTGATTGCGTTTGCGGCGTAAATGATTAGGCGCGTGGACGACGTGCGCTCGACTGGGGAGCGGCTTTCACGCGTAGCGCGATCTGAGTAGCCAACTGCAAGGTGGCTGCCCACGGATCGGTTTTATCCAAACCTTTGGCCATGCGGTCGAGTTGGGCGGCTTGGCGCAGGCTGCGGTTGAGAAACGCCGCGCTCAGGCGCGGTAGCGCACGCGGAATGAGCTGCTCGCGTGCGCCCCAAATGCGGTTTTGTTTCATCAAGCTGGGTAGGTAGCCGCCGTTTTCGGTCTCGCTTTTGAGTTGATGCAGCGTGCGAATCTCGCTGGCCAGCGACCAGACGATGGGCACGATGGATTCGCCTTCGGCGCGCAGGCCTTCAATCATGCGCGAGGTGCGCGCGACATCGCCTGCGAGCACGGCTTCGCTGAGTTTGA
>CAZCDD010000073.1:0-7067 GCA_964497405.1 uncultured Hydromonas sp.
CCCACGCTTGCCACGCTTCGTTCATTTCGCCAAAGGTTTTGATGTCGGTCAGATAGATGGTCGCGCTGAGCAGCTGGGTTTTGTCCGTGCCTGCTTTGGCCAGCAGTTCATCGATCTGTTTGAGTACGTTGGCGGTTTGCTCCTTGATCGGACCGCCTTTGTCGGTCTCATCCACTTGTCCGGCCAAGTACACCACGCCGTTGTGTACCACGATTTGGCTCATGCGGTTGTTGCTGTCCATGCGTTGAATCATCTATTTTCTCCAAAAGTAGATTTTAATTAGAGGTTGGTAAAGCGAATTAGATTTCGAGATTATCAATCAAACGTGTCGTACCCAAACGCGCCGCAGCGAGAATCACCAAAGGCTCTCCAGCACGAACTTGTTCCGCCGTCGGCTCGAGTAAATCATGCTGACGACGAATCGCAATGTAATCGGGCTTCCAACCATGTGCCGTCAGCTCGGCCATCGCGTCTTGTTCCAGCTGCACGAGTTGCTCAGCATTTTGGTTCACATCGGCCAGCAATCGCTCGCGGACTTGCTGCAAGGTGCGGTACAAACGTGGCGCTTCGGCGCGTTGCTCGACAGATAGGTATTGATTGCGCGAGGACAGCGCCAAGCCATCGGCATCGCGCACCGTTTCGGCCGCGATGATTTCGACCGGCAGCGCGAGCTGGCGCACCATTGAGCGAATAATCATCAATTGCTGATAGTCTTTTTTACCAAACACCGCCACTTTCGGTTGCACGCAGGAAAATAGTTTCAACACCACGGTGCACACGCCTTGGAAAAATCCGGGACGAAATTCGCCTTCGAGTATGTCGCCCAACTGGGTCGGCGGCTGAATGCGGTATTCTTGCGGCTCTGGATACAGTTCTTTTTCCGTCGGTGCGAACAGCACATAAACGTGTTCTTTTTCCAGCTTGTCCGCATCGATCTGCAAAGTGCGCGGGTATTTATCAAAATCCTCATTCGGCCCGAACTGCAAGCGATTGACAAAAATACTGGCCACCACCGGATCACCATGCACCGCGGCCAAACGCATCAGGCTCAAATGCCCTTCGTGCAGATTGCCCATGGTGGGCACAAAAGCGACGCGGTTTTGCCCGTGCATTTGTGCGCGTAATTCGTTGATGTCGGAAATAATTCGCATACTGATACCTGATGAAAGTCATTGATAAAATTTAAATCGAAGCTGCTCGCTTTATTCGCGTGGACGCACTTTACCTTCGCAATCGCCCTCGGTGTAGCCCATCACCTCTGCCTGACCACAAGCGCCACAGCCATTGCCATAAGTACCCAGCCGACGGTAATCTGAACCATAGCCGCATACCGGCTCGTATTGCATGGTGCACACGTCGGGACGGGGAGCTTGGCACATTTTTAATGGCGGATGCGTTGACGGCGTGACGGGCGCAGTGACGGACTGACACGCCGTCATCCATACGCAAGCACAGAGACTCAGCAGTAAGCGGTGAACAGAACGCATCATGCCCCCGTAAAGCCGTGCTCAGGCTGTGGAAACTCGCCGGATTTAACCTGCGCCACATACTCGGCCACGGCCTCGGCAATGCTGGATTTGCCCTGCATGAAGTTTTTGACAAACTTGGCTTTTTTACCCGGAAATACGTCGAGCATATCGTACAGTACCAGCACCTGACCATCGGTGTCTTTACCTGCGCCAATGCCGATGGTGACCATTTTGACGTGTTCGGTCACAAACTTGCCCACATGCATCGGTACGGCTTCGATGACCAGCATACTGGCGCCGGCCTCTTGCAACACCAATGCGTCTTGCAGCAGTTGATCGGCTGCCGCGTTGGTTTTCGCCTGAACCTTAAAACCGCCCAATTGGTACACCGACTGCGGCGTTAAGCCCAAATGCGCGCACACTGGAATGCCGTTTTGCACCAAAGTACGCACGGTCTCTGCGAGCCACGCGCCGCCTTCAACCTTAACCATGTGGGCGCCCGCTTGCATCAGTTTCACCGCATTGTGCAGCGCGTCTTCGGTCGTGCCGTAGGAGCCGAACGGCATATCGGCCACCACCCACGCACGCGATTGCGGACGCGTGTACAGACCACGCAAAACGGCTTTGGTGTGGTACACCACATCGTCCATTTTTACCGGAATCGTGGTGCGCTGCCCTTGAATCACATTGCCCAGCGAGTCGCCGACCAAAATGCAGTCCACATGCTGCGTGTCGAGCAAGGCTGAAAATGAGGCATCGTAGCAGGTCAGCATGGCGATTTTTTCACCTTTGGCTTTCATTTCCTGCAATACGGTCAGCGAAATCGGCTTGAGCGGTTTGGCTGCGCTCGCGTCCGGTGCAGCTGCGTTTCCATAAGCGGCGGTTTGGCTCATCGTTTTCTCCAAATTAGTCCAGTCGCGAGATCACTTGATCGGCGACGTGTGTTTTCAAATCTCGGGCGCTGACCCGTTGACCGAGCGCATTATGCCATGAGATATCAGGGTTGAGGTCAAATAGTGGGTACAGCACAAAGGCGCGCTCGTGCATGCGCGGATGCGGGATGGTGAGCGTGTCGGTGTGCATCAGCACATCACCGTACAGCACAATATCCAAATCCAAGGTGCGCGGCGCATTTTTGTAACTGCGTTCGCGGCCAAATTGTTGCTCAATACGGTGCAGTTCGTGCAGTAATTGATCGGCGGATAAGCGGGTTTGCAATTGTGCGACCGCGTTGACATACATCGGGCCGTCGGCATTCGCACCGAGCGGCGCGCTGCCATACAGCGGCGAACGAGCGATGAATTGTGTGTGCGGCAACTGCGCCAGCGCCTCAACCGCCGCCAGCACCGTTTCTCGCGCCTGTCCCAGATTACCACCCATGCCGATGAATGCTGCTACGGGGTCTGCCTGCGTCGCCTTGTTCATGAGGCGTTATCCGCTGATTGAGGTACATCCTGTGCACCGGCTGCGGTTTTGGCTTTGGGCTTGCGGCGACGGCGGCGTTTTTTCGGTGCAGCGCTTTCACCATCGGCTGACGAGGATTTTTTCGGTTGCAAGCGCAACTCTTCGATCATACGATGGCGTTCTGCACCGTTGGCCGCGTACATATCGCCCCACCATGTCGCCACTTCCACGCCCTCTTCACCCAAGTGCCCGAGTTGCGCACGCAACAGCAAAAAGTCATAACCCGCACGGAAGCGTTGGCTTTCCAATACACGCTGAACTTGGCGCGGCAAACGGCGCTCCAAGCGCGGCTGCAAGCTCCAAATATCGCGCATATCGCCGATGAAGCGTTTGGTCAAACCGACTTGGTCGTGTTGATCCAGTACATCGCCCATCGCCAAATCCAAAGCGACCACCACCGGATTGTGTTTTTGATGTGCCATCCACTGCTGTTCCACTTTTGGCCACATCAGGGCAGCAAATAAAAAGCCCGGTGAAATCGATTTGTCCTCATGCACACGCTCATCGGTCTGCGCCAGAACCGAACGCACCCATTGCACGCCTTGCTCGGTCTGGACGGCTTCGTGCAATACCGGCATGAGGTACTCGGTGAATCCTTGCTGTTGCAGCACTTCAAAACTGCGAAGCGCATGACCGGTGCTGAAAAACTTCAAGGTTTCATCAAACAAACGCGCTGAAGGAATATGATCGAGCAATTCACGATTATCCTGCATCGCTTGCAGCGTATGCGACTCCACATCAAAATCGAGCTTCGCCATAAAGCGCAACACGCGCAACATACGCACCGGATCCTCGCGAAAACGCGTGATGGGATCGCCAATGATGCGCAAAACCTGATCGTTCAAATCACTGACACCGCCATGATAATCGAGCACCACTTGGCGCTTCACATCGTAGTACAGCGCGTTGATGGTCATATCGCGGCGCGACGCATCGCTTTCAATATTGCCGTAGACATTGTCGCGCAGCACGCGTCCATGCTCGTCGGTTTCCTGATCTTCCAAATTGTCCGAGCGGAAGGTCGTGACCTCGATCAAATCGCGTTTGTGCAGCACATGCACAATGCGAAAACGTCGGCCAATGATGCGCGAGCGACGGAACAATTTCAAAATCTGCTCAGGGCGCGCATTGGTCGCCACATCAAAATCCTTAGGAATATGGCCGAGCATCAAATCGCGCACCGCACCACCGACCACGTAGGCTTCAAAACCCGCTTCGGCCAAGGTTTCGCTGACCACACGTGCCGACTCGGGGATATGGCGCGGATTGATGCCGTGCTTTTTCGCCGGATACGAATGGGCTTTGTGCACCACCGATTTTTTGGCTCGGGCTTTTATTTTCTTCCGTGCTTCGCGTGAGACGCCCGTCATGGGTGCCGCAGTCGCAGCGACGGCATCTACCGATGTGTCCGTAGCTGCCGTTGTTTTACGGCTTTTGGGGGTTAATAATTGCTTGATAAATTTTCTAATCATTGTTGTTTCATGGTTCCTGCATCGCCCATCATGGCGCCGCAAATAATTCTAAAATCGGCCAATGACGCTCCCGCGCAATGGCGCGCAAGGACTCATCGGGGTTACAGGCAATCGGAAATGTCGCCTGCGCCAATAAAGGGACATCATTCATCGAGTCGGAGTAAAAAAACGATGCGACATTATCCCAGTTCCAGCCGCGCTCACCCAGCCATTGTGCGACACGCGTGATTTTACCGGCTTGAAAGCTCGGCGTACCGGAAACTTTACCGGTAAATTGCCCATCGATCTGCTCTGGGGTTGTGCCTATTATGTGCTCAAACCCCAAACGCCGTCCAATCGGCTCAATCACAAATTCATTGGTCGCGCTGACCAGCACGCATTCATGCCCGACCGCACGGTGTTTGGCCACCAAAGCCAAGGCCGAGTCGCGAATCAACGGCTCAACGAATTCGGCCATATACTGCTCGCGCCATTGCAACAAGTCCGCCATCGGATTTGCCACCAGCACCTCAAAAGCAAACTCAGAATACTCAATAATATCCAAAGTACCCGCGCAATACTCAGCATAAAAATAATCATGCCTTTTTTTAAAATCCAACGCATCTACATAACCATTGCGCGATAAAAAACTCCCCCAGCCGTGATCCGAGTCACCCGGAATCAAGGTTTGATCCAAATCAAATAACGCCACTGTTTTCATCATTACCTATTCACCATTCAATTCTCATGGGTCTCATTACTATGTGCGACACTACTGAGCCACTCCTTGAGTAACGGTACCGTAATGGCCTGCTTTTTCTGCAAACCATAGCGATCCAACTGTACCAAAAAGTCGTGTAATTTTGACAAATCACGACTGGAGTAACGCAACATATAATCAATCACCCCGTGCCCAAGGGTCAAGCCACGCTGCTCAGCCTGCTCATACAGCACCTGCGCTTTTTCCTCATCCGTCAGCACATGCAGCTCATACACCAAATCCCATCCCAGTCGCGTGCGCAAATCGGGTAAAAAATCCGCCGGTAAGTGTGCCGGTGAGCAGCTCGCGGTCAACACCATGTGTCGAGAACCCAATGAACCGAGCGGCTCCGTGCGCACCGCATTGAACAAATGAAACAGATTGGCCTGCTGCCGAGCAGAAAAGCCGTCCACATCCTCGATCAAAAACCAGCGGTATTCACCCAATGCCACCGCCTCATCCAAATCCCGTGCGCTTAAATACAACGCCTTATCCGATACCGCCAAACTGCGCAACACATGCGTTTTGCCCGCGCCACCTGCGCCCCACAAATACAAAGTCATGGGCTTGAAATCCCCTCGGACCAAGTCATACAAATGAGCCAACACCTCCGAATTACGCCCGACAATCAGATTATCCAATCGCGGCTCATCGTTCAGGCTCAACTCCAGAGCAAATTGCGGGTATCTCATCATTTATTATTAGTCGCAGAATTCGCAGGCACGCTCGCCCCACGTTGATAGAAATCACTCTTAAAGTACCACTCACGAGCGAACTTGGTCACCACCATCAATACTGCGCTCACCGGCAAAGCCAGCAACATCCCGACAAAGCCGAACAGCGCACTAAAAACCATCAACGCCACAATCACCGCGACTGGCGATAAGCCAATGCGCTCACCCACCAAACGCGGAGTCAGTACATAACTTTCCAACAGCTGCCCGACGCCGTAAACGCCCAAAACCACAAAAAACGGCATGGTTAGCCCAAACTGCATCAATGCGGTCAACGTGGCCAAAATCAGCCCCACACCAAAGCCCAAGTACGGCACAATCACAAACAATCCGGTCAGCAAGCCCAGCGGAATCGCCATCTGCAACCCCGTCAACTTCAACGCCACCGCATAATACGCCGCCAAACTGAACATCAACAACACCTGCCCGCGCATATACTGACCGAGCGCCTCATCCATCTCACTGGTAATGTGCCAGATACGCGCTCGCCAACGACGCGGCATCAATTTGCGCCAAGATTTCACCTGTTGCGGCCAGCTGGCCAAAATGAAATACACCAAAATGGGCATCAACGCAATCCATGAGATCAAGCTCAACACCAGCGAGCCACCTTCACGCATATACAGCCACACCTTTTGCCCCAGCGTGCTCACCTTCACATTCTCAGAAATCAAGCTTTGCAACTGCGTCATCCAGCCGCTGTCCGGTGACTCAGGGAAAATTTCGCGTAAAAATGGCGTGGTGTTAATCAGTTGATGCGCCCATTTGAGCAGCTCAGGCAATTTCTGATGAACCGCCTGCAATTGCGTGCTGATCACCGGCCACGGGATCAAAGCCATCAAAACCACCACCAGAATACTCAAAACCACGGCGATCAAGGCGCCAAACGTCCGTTGGATGTGCCACGTTTCCAGCCGTTTAACCACAGGGTTGAGCAAATAAGCCAACAGACAGGCAAAAAATAGTGGCAGAAGCACACCCTTTATTGTCCACAGAAACCAGAAAAACGCTACAATAGCGGTCACTACGAAAGTGGCCATGACCAGCTGTTTCCAAGCATCGTTGTCTTTCAAATTCATGGGCTATTTTCCTGCGTTTCGTTCGATGGGTTAAAAATCACGGATGAAATGCGCTTGAGCCGATCAGCTCAAGCCCTGTTAAAGCGAATTCAAGCAAACCCGTATTTTAT
>CAZCDD010000074.1:0-7062 GCA_964497405.1 uncultured Hydromonas sp.
GCGGTTTCAGATCGTTTTTATAACGTGCATTTTTGATCTTAATGTCGCCAAAGCGCGTGAACAGCCAGCCATTGCGCGCATTGCGCGTCGGCATCACGCAGTCAAACATATCAATGCCCTGCGACACGCCAAACACCAAGTCCTCCGGCGTGCCCACGCCCATCAGATAGCGCGGCTTTTCGCTCGGTAATTGATGACCGATGAATTCGAGCACGCGGTAGAACTCCTCTTTCGGTTCACCGACCGACAACCCACCGATGGCCATACCGTGAAACGGCATTTCGGCCAAATTCGCCAGCGACTCGGTGCGCAGATGCTCGTGCATACCACCTTGCACAATACCAAACAGCGCGTTCGGATTTTCCAAACGGTTGAACTCATCCAGCGAGCGCTTCGCCCAGCGCAGAGACAATTCCATCGACTCGCGCGCAGTTTTCACATCCGCCGGATACGGCGTACATTCATCGAACTGCATCACGATGTCGGAATTGAGCACGGTTTGAATCTGCATCGAGCCTTCAGGCGTTAAAAACAGCTTGTCGCCATTGACCGGCGAGCTGAATTTAACCCCCTCTTCGGTGATTTTGCGCAGATCGCCCAAGCTGAACACCTGAAAGCCGCCCGAGTCGGTCAAAATCGGCTTGTCCCAATTCATAAACTGGTGCAAACCACCGTGGACTTTCATCACATCCATCCCAGGACGCAGCCACAGATGGAAGGTGTTGCCCAAAATGATTTGCGCATTGATTTCACGCAGCATATCGGGCGACATACCCTTGACCGCGCCATAGGTACCGACCGGCATGAAAATCGGCGTTTGCACCACGCCGTGATTGAGGGTCATGGTGCCGCGACGGGCTTTACCCGAGGTTTTGTGTAATTTAAATTCAAGCATATGGGTTATTCATCATTGTTTCGTTGCAGCCACATGGCGTCGCCGTAGCTGAAAAACCGGTATTTTTGTGAAATCGCGTGATTGTACACATCACGCATGGTTTGTACGCCGGAAAATGCCGATACCAGCATCAGTAATGTGGATTGCGGCAGGTGAAAATTGGTAATCAGCGCATCCACCACGCCAAATTGATACGGCGGACGAATGAACAACCGAGTCTCAGCCGTGGCCGCGCGCATTTGCCAATCGGCGTGACGTTCAGGATTTTGCTGCACATACGCCGACTCCAAAGCCCGCAGGCTGGTCGTACCGACCGACACCACGCGCCGCCCTTGCGCACGCGCTTGATTGATCGCATCCGCTGTCGCCTGAGGGATTTCATACCATTCTTCGTGCATCACATGCTCGGACAGGTTTTCCGAGGACACCGGCAAAAATGTTCCTGCGCCGACATGCAGCGTCACATACGCGAGCTGTACGCCTTTTCCCTGTACTTTGCGCAGCAAATCTTCATCAAAATGCAGCCCTGCGGTTGGCGCAGCCACCGCGCCATCGCGCTGCGCAAACACGGTTTGATAGCGTTGTGCGTCAAAATCATCCGCCGCGTGGTCAATGTACGGCGGCAGTGGCAAATGGCCGTATTGCTCCAGCATCGGCAAAATCGGCTGCGCACTGCGCAAATGGTAAAAACGCCCTTCTTTAGACAGCACCGTGAGCTCAGCATCATCGGCCACGCGTATCACCGTGTCGGGTTGCGGCGCTTTGGACGCGCGAATTTGGGCGACGCATTCGTGCGTGCCGCTGACGCGCTCGACCATCACCTCGACCTTGCCTCCGGTGGCTTTTTGCCCGAACAGACGGGCTTTGATGACCTTGGTATTGTTCAGTACCAGCACATCGCCGGATGTGAACTGCGCCAACACATCGGCGAACTGTGCATCGCGCAGACCATCCGCCCCGACCAGCAGCAAACGACTGGCGGTGCGCTCACGCGCGGGCATTTGCGCAATCAGCGCCTGCGGCAGTTCGTAATCAAAATGATTGAGATTGAGATCATCCGCTGACTGAATCGTTGGCGGTAATGCGGTGGTAAAAAAATTGGACATGGATCATTCGGGAAGCAAGCAAAGGCGCATTTTACCGTATTTTCACCGACAAACCCAAATAAGCCAGCCATCCAAGCCGCAGGAAGCCAAAAATAGTCAATTACTATGGTATACATTGATAAATACAATTTTACGATGACATAACAAAGCCATAAACTGCCTGCATAGTCTCGTACGGGAGGCTGCTGTTCCTACCCCAATCATTTATAGGAGAAACACCATGAGCGACTCAAGCAAAAAATGCCCCGTCACCCATCTGACCACCAATGGCGGCGCACCCGTGGTTGATAATCAAAACAGCATGACCGCAGGTCCGCGCGGCCCATTGCTGGCACAGGATTTGTGGCTGAACGAAAAACTGGCCAACTTCGTACGTGAGGTCATCCCTGAGCGTCGTATGCACGCCAAAGGCTCGGGCGCCTTCGGTACCTTCACCGTCACGCATGACATCACAAAGTACACCCGCGCGAAAATTTTTAGCGAAGTTGGTAAACAAACCGAGATGTTTGCTCGCTTCACCACCGTTGCGGGCGAGCGCGGCGCAGCCGATGCTGAACGCGATATTCGTGGTTTTGCCCTCAAGTTTTACACCGAAGAAGGCAACTGGGACATGGTGGGTAACAACACGCCGGTCTTTTTCCTGCGCGACCCGCGCAAGTTTCCGGACTTGAACAAAGCGGTCAAACGCGACCCGCGCACCAATCTGCGCAGCGCCGCCTACAACTGGGACTTCTGGACGCTGCTGCCTGAAGCCTTGCACCAAGTGACCATCGTCATGTCCGACCGCGGCATTCCGGCCAGCTACCGTCATATGCACGGTTTTGGCTCACACACCTACTCGTTCATCAACGCAGCTAACGAGCGTTTCTGGGTGAAATTCCACTTCCGCACGCAGCAAGGCATCAAAAATTTGACCGATGCCGAAGCCGAAGCCATCATCGGCAAAGACCGCGAAAGCCACCAGCGTGACCTATACGATGCGATTGAAAAAGGCGATTTCCCGAAATGGACGATGTTCGTACAAATCATGCCCGAAGCCGACGCGGAAAAAGTGTCGTACCACCCGTTTGATCTGACCAAGGTTTGGCCAAAAGGCGACTATCCGTTGATCGAAGTGGGCGAATTCGAGTTGAACCGCAATCCGGAAAACTTCTTCCTCGATGTGGAACAATCGGCCTTTGCGCCGAGCAACTTGGTGCCGGGTATCAGCGTCTCTCCGGATCGTATGCTGCAAGCGCGCCTGTTCAACTACGCCGATGCGCAGCGCTACCGTCTGGGCGTGAACCACCAGCAGATCCCGGTGAACCGCGCGCGCTGCCCAGTCCACAGCAACCACCGCGATGGTCAAGGTCGTGTGGATGCCAACTACGGCAGCACGCTGCACTACGAGCCGAACAGCTTTGGTCAATGGCAGGAGCAACCCGAATACAAAGAACCGCCACTGAAAATCACCGGCGATGCCGATTTCTGGAATTATCGCGAGGACGACGATGACTACTTCAGTCAACCCCGCGCGCTGTTCCAACTGATGACAGACGAACAAAAGCAAGTGTTGTTTGACAATACCGCTCGTGCCATGGGCGATGCACCGGACTTCATCAAGCAGCGCCACATCGACAACTGCACCCGCTGCGATCCCGCATACGGAGCCGGCGTTAAAAAAGCGCTGGGCTTATAACACCGCGCAAGCATCACGCTGTCAAACCCGACCTGAATGCCACACATTCGGGTCGTATTGACTCAGCGCACAAGCAAACCTAAAAATTGCGGTACAATCCGCGTTCAATCAATCTTTTGCAGCCACAATAGTGGCATAACAGATTTTAAAAGGAGGATGTCATGGGCTGGCTTTGGACTATTTTGATCGGTTTTTTCATCGGCGTATTGGCAAAATTTCTGCATCCCGGTAAAGACAACTTGGGATTTATCATGACCACGCTACTCGGCATTGGCGGTTCGGTCGTCGCCGGAGCGCTCGGCCAATCCTTGGGCTGGTATCGCCCCGGTCAGGCAGCAGGCTTGATCGCATCGGTAGTGGTCGCCGTTGTATTGCTGTGGCTCTACGGTAAAGTTCGCAGCAAAGTATAACCAGTCTATCCGCACAAATGATTCTGCGCTACGCAATCGCGTTGCGCGGTCTGCCTGCAAACAGACTTGCATTTATCTGAAAATTCAAGGATAATTAAGGGCTTTTTAAACCGACGTGTGATTAAACTCATTGTTGTTTACGAGCGCAATTCGTTAAACGACCGTTTAATTGGCTGTCATACTACTTAAGGAAACTCCATGAAACCGAATATCCACCCAGAATACCGCGAAGTTGTCTTTCACGACATTTCTTGCGATTTTAAATTCATCTCTCGCACCACAGCGCACGCTCGCGAAACCATCGAATTCGAAGGTAAAGAATATCCTTTGATCAAACTGGAGGTTTCTTCTGAGTCACATCCGTTCTACACCGGCACTCAGAAAATCGTTGACACCGCCGGTCGCGTTGAGAAATTCCGTAACAAATACGGTTCTCGCAGCTCAGGCAAAACCGGTGCTTAATTCAGTCGGCATCAATCGACAGACCGTACAAAAAGGTGGCGCAAGCCGCCTTTTTTACATGCATCAAACGCATCACACGAAAGCACATAGAAAGCATTGTTCTGAATTTGCGCATAATCATGCTTTGCCCTCTATCTTTCACCCAATGCGCCTGATTATTCGAAGTATTTATCATAAAACGCATAATAAACTTGATGCACTGGGGCGCATTTCGTTAAAATTCTATACGTTTCACACACTGACCGATGGTTTGTGCCAGAGAAAACAATCACAACGAACTATTTTTTGCCCCACATGATCACCAAACGGCACACCCGCACATGAAGTCAGCTTCCCCTACCAATCCGCTTCGCCTGAACCAGCAAGATACCACCCGACTACCACATCGGTATCTCATATTGCTGGCCATCACCTATATTTTGCCCGGCTTAATTTGGCGAGGGCTGTGGCGACAAGAGGCGGAAAGCTTCGGCATTATGCTGACGATGGCTCAGGGCGCGATGAGCGACTGGCTGTTTCCCAACGTCATTGGCGCGTATGTACCGGACAACGGCCCGCTACCGTATTGGATCGGGGCTTTGTTTATCAAATTGTTCAATTCATTTTTGGAACCGTTCCACGCAGCACAACTGGCCATTGCCTGCCAAGATGCCTTGGCCATGTATTTCCTGTGGCAAGCGGTGTACCGTTTGGGCAAACGCGATGAAGTTCAACCTCAGCCTCTGACCTTCGGCGGCCAACCTTTAGCGCATGACTATGGTCGTATGCTGGCTGACTCGGCAGTGCTGCTGTTTATCGCCACCTACGGGATTGCCGCGCACACGCATGACACCAGCAACGGCGCCACGCAATTGATGGTCAGTATGTTGTGGCTATTGGGCGCCTGTTTGACTTTGGAGCGCCCTTACCTCGGACGCTGGCTTTGGGCGCTGGGCTTGGCGGGTTTGGGCTTGAGCGTACCATTCGCCCTATTCATCTGTTTTATTTTAATTACCCTAAGCGTGCTGTTTTTCACGCACTGGCGCGATCACAGCCTGCATACCGCTCCGATCGTATTGCTGATCGGTATCGCCCTGCCATTGATCTGGCTGATGAATATTCAGCAAAACGCGGACTTTTTCCATAGATGGCTGGCCGCACAGCATTTTGCGCCTATTTCCAAGCAAAACGTGCGCTTCTTTAGCCGTAATATTTTGGTATTTGCTTGGCCTTTGTGGCCGTTGGCCTTGGTCTGTTTGTGGCGCTGGCGGGCTCGCTGGTTCACGCCGATGATGACTTTGGGGATTTTGTTGCTGGTCGCACCGACCGCGCATATTTTAATTACCGGACAACGCTTTATCACCAGCTTGTTGATGTTTACACCGGGATTGTTGATTTTAGCGCCTTTTGGTTTGGCCACGCTCAACCGAGGTCGCGCCAATATCATCGACTGGTTCTCTCTGGCGACCTTTACTGTACTGGCCGCAATGATTTGGATGGTATGGGAGGCCTCATGGCTGGGCTATCCGAAAAGCATTTATCACAATATTTATAAATTAGCACCCGGATACGAACCGACATTGAAATGGCTACCACTGATTTTTGCCGCGCTGGTGAGCATCGCTTGGGCCTTTTTGCTGAGCTGGCGCATTCGCTTTGAACCACGCGCTTTATGGAAATCTGTCGCCCTATCCTCGGGCGGTTTGGTCATGGTTTGGGTCTTATTGGCCACACTCGCCATGCCTTGGCTCAACTACACCCGCAGTTACGAAAGCACCGGCAGAAGTTTGGCACAAAAACTCCCCACGCAAACCACCTGCGTACACGCCTACCAATTAAGCAATCCTGCACGCGCGGCCATGTATTACTACGCCCAAGTGCCATTTTTGCCTGAACAGTCGGCCTTTTCGCAGGTACAATGTCCGTATGTATTGACCACCAATACTGCGTTGAATCTACCGATAGAGCAGCTCAAAGACGCAAGTATTGACTTTAAAGAACGCCACTGGCGAGTCACCTGGACAGGCGAGCGCGTGAGTGAGCGAAACGAAACACTGGTGTTGTTGCGCATAGACTAAACACATCGGCATATTGTATCGAAGCCCATGTGAATCATTCGCAACTACTGGCGCATGAACCATTTTATTCATCTGGAGATCAATATGACCACAATCCGTAAAGAAGACTTCATCAGCTCCATTGCTGATGCCTTTCAATACATATCCTACTACCACCCCGAAGACTACATCCGCGCGCTGGGCAAAGCCTACGAGCGTGAAACCTCACCGGCAGCCAAAGACGCCATCGCGCAGATCCTGACCAACAGCCGTATGAGTGCTGAAGGTCATCGTCCGATTTGCCAAGACACCGGTATCGGCGTGGTATTCCTGAAAATTGGTATGGGCGTGAAATGGGACACCGACCTCACCATTCAAGAAATGGTCAACGAAGGCGTACACCGCGCCTACACCAACCCAGACAATCTGCTGCGCGCCTCAGTACTGCGCGACCCAGCCGGTAAACGCGCCAACA
>CAZCDD010000075.1:0-7002 GCA_964497405.1 uncultured Hydromonas sp.
TCGGCGGCATCATCGCGTTCAACACCGTGTGTGACGCAGCCGCAGCCGAAGCCGTATCCAAACAATTCGTCGAAGTCCTGATCGCGCCCGAATACACGCCGGAAGCACTGGCCATTTTCGCCGCGAAGAAAAACGTGCGCGTGATGCAAATCGACCTGTCGCAAGTCCAAAAAACCGGCTCAGCGTGGGCGCAGGGGCGCAACGCGCAAGACGTCAAACGCATTGGTTCCGGCCTGCTGGTGCAAACCGCCGACAACCACTTCCTCAAACGCGAAGATCTCAAAGTCGTGACTAAAATCGCGCCGACCGAACAGCAAATCAACGACCTGCTGTTTGCATGGCAAGTCGCGCAGTACGTCAAATCCAACGCGATTGTTTACTGCGGTAACGGCATGACCCTCGGTGTCGGCGCAGGACAAATGAGCCGTCTGGATTCCGCGAAAATCGCTTCGATCAAAGCCGAAGCCGCCGGTCTGTCGCTTAAAGGTTCAGCGGTCGCGTCGGATGCCTTCTTCCCATTCCGCGACGGTTTGGATGTGGTGATTGACTACGGCGCAACCTGCGTGATCCAGCCGGGCGGCTCAATGCGTGATGATGAAGTCATCGCCGCGGCCGATGAGCGTGGCATTGCGATGGTGTTTACCGGCGTGCGACATTTCCGTCATTAAGCGATTTTCGGAAAAGTGAAAATCAAGCTTTCGAAGTAACTCAATTGGAGCGTAATAAATTTGGATGTGTTGTCTGAGTTTATTGCGCTCTTTTAATTTAAGCTTTTTGGGCAGGTGGGGAATGATGTTTTTCAAGAATATTAAGTTTTTGAGTATTTTTTTGCTGCTATTGAATATGCAAATCGCCTTTGCAACCCCCATTTTTACTGGTACAACTGTTGCTGATTCTGTTCTTCGTGCAGATGTTCTCAATAAGGTCAATTTGCTATTTCAAAAACAATACCGCTGCCCTGTACAGAAAGTTCATGTTGATCATTCATACACAAAGGTAGGTAAAAATCCTTCAATTTGTGACAACAATAGTGAACAGACGTCACACCCCGCTTGTATTCTGAGTGTTGCGGAAGTGTGGTCAATGAGTGGGTGTCAGCAAAGCGAATATATGTTGGTTACATTTTATCCCGATGAAAAGGGTGAAACAGACTTTCGCATTTCTTATGAGCCGACAAAAAAAGATGAAACTTATTTAGGGCGGCGTGTTTTTAATCTACCGTATATCGTTGATGGCGGTAAAGAAATTTTCGTTCGATATACTCAGGGTGGCCCGTTGCCTGCAGAATCCTCTGAAATAAAAATAGATGTCGCTGGTCTTGCATCCTCGATCAAACCAGGTCATCCTGAAGAGTCAAAATTAGGGTGGGTTTATGGTTTTACTGTAAAAGACCAGAGTTTAAAAATTTCGAGTGTGCAAGTGGATATTGTGAATTCACCTGAGTCATTGTTGAGGTTGGTTGATGATTTTCAGCCTGTTATCAAAAATTCCCAATGGTCCGGAAAATCAACTCCAATCTCAATGACGACAGAATCCATCCCTTGGTTTTATAGTAAAGGTGATTCTCGTTTTATGTTTAAATTCTCGATTACATTGACAACAGGTCAAACAATTGTTTTGTATCAACTCTCTTGGTTGTCTGAGTATTCGAAAAATGTTTTCCAAGAAATGATGTTCCCTAATAAATAAGGTCGTAGGCATGATTAGCGAAGTGTAATGGTGCGCATGGAGTAGTGAATTATTGTTCGTGGTTGGCGTTGTCGGCTTGTATTTGAAGTGGTAGGTCGGATACTTGTATCCGACATAATGTTAACTCGTGATAAGAATGCGTTTCTCCGCCGCCCTTTGTGACGCACATCGGGCGGCGTTTGTTTTATACTGCGGCTGTTAATCAATCTGAGGTGTTTATGTTTTCGACTTTGAGGCGTTTGCCGTCGGCGTGGTTGTTGTTGGTGCAGTTGGTGATGTTGGTTTCTGCGCCGATTTTGAGCAGTAATACGGGGACTCATGCGTTTTCATGGGCTTTGAGTGCGTTGGCTTTGCTGCTGGTAGGCGTGGTGATTCGCGACAGTCCGGCGTTTAATGCGGTGGGGTTTGTGCTGGTCGGTGTGGCTTTGGTGTTGTCGTCGATGGTGGCGCTGGGGTACACGCAGTGGACGCTGTGGGCAAATCTGGTGGAGGCGGCGGCGTATTTTTATGCGGCGATCGGGATGATTCGTTATATGTTGGATGACCATGTGGTGACGCGCGATGAGCTGTTCGCCGCGGCAGCGGTGTTTACGCTGCTGGTGTGGGGGTTTGCGTTTTTGTATTCGGCGTGTCAATTGGTGTATCCGAATAGTTTTACCGCGGCGGTGAATAGTGAGCAGCCGCGCACGTGGCTGGAGCTGTTGTTTTTGAGTTTTACCAGTATGAGCAGCACGGGTTTGGGTGATGTGATTCCGATTTCTCCGCCGGCGCGGGTGATTGCGTCGATTCAGATGTTTTCGGGTGTGATGTATGTGGCCTTGATTGTGTCGCGTTTGGTCGGCTTGGTGGGTATGAAAAAATGATGAAGCAGGCGCAAACCATCCGTTTGCTGGGCATTGATCCGGGGCTGCGTTTTACGGGCTTTGGGGTGATTGATGTGCGCGGTCATGAGATGGTGTATGTGGCGAGCGGGGTGATTAAGGTGGCGGGTGAGGCGCTACCGGAGCGTTTGCGCTCCTTGATCGACGGGGTGCATCAGGTGGTGGATGCGTATCATCCGCATGAGTCGGTGCTGGAGAAGGTGTTTGTGAATATTAATCCGCAGTCCACGTTGTTGCTCGGGCAGGCGCGTGGAGCGGCGATGAGTGCATTGGTGATGAAGGACTTGTCGGTGCATGAGTACACGGCTTTGCAGTTGAAAAAGGCGGTCGTGGGGCATGGTAAGGCGAAAAAGGAGCAGGTGCAGGAGATGGTGGCGCGTTTGCTCGGTTTGCCAGCGAAACCGCAGGCGGATGCGGCGGATGCGTTGGCGGCGGCGATTTGTCATGCGCAGAATCGGGCGCAGTTGTTGCTGTTGGCGGAGAATGAGGCTTTGTCGGGTTTGAGTAAGAAGGGTGTCCGCATCCGCAACGGGCGTTTGGTGTCGCTGTGAGTGAAATCAATGCGTTGAAGGGTGGTTTGGGTGGTGAGCAGGCCGCTGAGCCGCGAGTGGTTCAGTTGATTTTGGATACAAATGTTTGGCTGGATTGGTTTGTATTCGCGCAGGCGCCGGACTCGCCGATAGCGCAGTTGCAACAGTGTGTGATGCATGGCGTGCAGCAGGGTGCGATTGAGTATCGTGTGCTGATGACACCGCCGATGTGGGATGAGTGGGTGGATGTGCTCGGGCGAGCGCAGTTTGCGGTAGAGCCAGAGCGGCAGGCGCAGATTTTGGCGCAGACGCGGGCGTGGGTGACGATGATGGATACGCCGCCGACACCGTACACGCGCATCCGCTGTATGGATCGCGACGATCAGGTGTTCATTGATGTGGCGCTGGCGTATCGGGTGGATTGGTTGATTTCTAAGGACAAGCATTTGTTGAAACTGCGCTCGCGTGCGCTCAAACAAGGTGTGCGTGTGGCAACGCCGCAGGCGTGGTGGCAATGTGATACGTTGGCGCGTGCGAATGCGTGCTGTGAAGAATAAGGATCAAGCGCGGTGGGAATGCGTATTTTAGGCGGCTATCATTGGGGGCGGGCGCTGCGTCAGCGGAGCTCGCTGGGTGGCATGGCGTTATTGGCGACTTTGAGTGTGCAGTTGACTGGCTGCGCGAATCATTTTCCAGTGGGTATGCTGGTGCGTCCCTTGCAGCGCAGTGAGAGTTTGCCGATTCAGTCGGACGCCCCTTTGGTGCAGATGGTGCATTCGGCGCAAAAAAAGCATCAGCATGCGCGTGCGCAGTCAGGCGGTTCGGCTCAAAATCATTCTGAGCATGCGGGTGCGAGCGTACCACCAACGGAGCGAGCGAATGTGATGGATTCTGTACGGAGCAATATCCCTTCTGTGGAGGACTCGGCCGTTTACCCGCTGGCGAACGGTGTGGAGGCGTTTGCCGCGCGCAGTGCCTTGATTAAAAACGCGCAGTACAGCTTGGATTTGCAGTACTACAACATGGAAAAAGGCTTGAGCACCCGTTTGCTGTTGCGCGAGATTGTTGCGGCGGCTGAGCGGGGCGTGCGCGTGCGTGTATTGCTCGATGATCGGGAGCAATTGGGGCGCGATAAGGAAATGTTGATTCTGAACGCGCATCCGAATATCGAGGTGCGGATGTTCAATCCGATTAAAAAATTTCGTGCCAATCTGGTCACGCGCTGGGCGGTGTTTTTGTCGAATCTGAGTACTTTGCGTCGGCGCATGCACATCAAAATGTGGCTGGCCGATGGCGTGCTCGGCATCACCGGTGGGCGCAATCTAAGTGATCGCTATTTCAACGCGGGCGAAGAGGATAATTTTTCCGATATGGATGTGCTGCTCGCGGGGCGCGCGGTGACGGATATGCAGCATGGTTTTGATGCGTACTGGAATTCGGCGCAGGTGATGGCAGTGGATGATTTTGATGGGCAATATCAGAGCTGGCGGCGTGATCAAATTGCTAAAATGCTGTTGAGTACCAGTCGTTTGACGCGCAAAGAGCGCGTGCAGCGCCACCCGTATTTACAGGTGCTCAAGCAAACGGAAGACACCATGCTCAGTGATGTGGTGGCGAAAATGACTTGGGGCAAGGTGGCGTTTCTCATGGATCCACCGGATAAAATCACGCGTGCGCCGGAGCCGCCGACCATCAGTTTGAGCAAAGAGGGCGTGCGTCGCGATACGCCGGTGTTTGATCGCCTGATCGAGGCCATGGGTCGCGCCAAAAATGAGGTGTTGGTGGTCAGTCCGTATTTTTTGCCGGGTGATGAGTTGACCGACTTTTTGATTCAGCTGCGTGAGCGCGGGGTGCGCGTGGTTCTACTCAGTAACTCCTTGCAGTCCAATGATGTGCCGGTGATACACGGTCATTATGATTATTACCGTGATCGTTTGCTGGCGGGCGGGGTCGAGGTCTATGAATTGCGTGGCTATCCGGACGTTGCGCCGGAGCCGCAGTGGCGACATCCGATATTCTCGATTCGGGGCTCGCGCACCGCCTTGCATTCCAAAGTGGTGGTGATTGATGGTCAGGAGAGTTTTGTTGGTTCGATGAATCTGGATCATTGCTCGGTCACAGGCAATACCGAGGCCGGTGTGTTAATTGAACAACAGTCGTTCTCGCAGCAACTGCGTCAATTGGTGCTCAATCAGCTCAATCCGCGCTTTAGTTTTCAACTGCGTCAGGATGCGCAAGGTAAAACCTATTGGTTTTTGGGGTCGGATTCGGCGACCGATGAGGCGGGCGGTACGAGCGCGCCAAGCGGCACGAAAATCACGCGCGAGCCGGGTAGTTTTTGGCGTAAATTGCAAAAACAGGTGGGTGCGTGGTTACCGGAGCATTATATGTAAGGGTTGCGTCCCATTTGGGTGCAAAAAAGGGCAAATGGTCGGATGGGGCAGTGGTTTTTGGGGTTGTTGGTAGAGCCGATTAATGCGCATAAGTCAATGTTTTTAACCAGAAAATCCACCGATGTGGGGGATTTTCCTGTATGATTACGCGCTTGCATAACTGGGACGCAGAGTCGTGTTTTGGTGTCTGTCGGCGCCATCGGTGCCATGACTGTCATTGGCTGCACAAGCCCCTCATCACAGCTTAAATCGGCGCTGAGCGTCTGCTCACCACGCTGCGGGTCAACAAAAACCGCATGCCGCGCATTGGCTTGTATGTGTTCCAACTCCGTGCTACAACAGAATTGAAGGGTCGCTCATCACCTACTGTATGAGCGGTGCCGTAATGATCAAACCGTCTGGTGACAAAGGGATACCATGTTTAACTTTATACGCAAATATTTTTCCAATGATTTGGCCATCGACTTGGGTACCGCCAATACCCTGATTTATGCAAACGGTAAAGGCATTGTGCTGGATCAGCCGTCGGTGGTGGCGATTGCCCATGACACCAAAACCGGTCGTCCGATGGTCAAAGCTGTGGGTTCTGAAGCCAAATTGATGTTGGGTAAAGTGCCGGGCAATATCGATGCGATTCGTCCGATGAAGGATGGCGTGATTGCCAATTTCAGCATCACCGAAAAAATGTTGGAATATTTCATTCGCCAAGTGCATGAATCCAATTTGTTCAAACCCAGCCCGCGCATCGTGATTTGTGTGCCGTGCGGTTCGACCCAAGTAGAGCGCCGCGCGATTCGTGAGTCGGCAGAGAACGCGGGTGCTTCTGAAGCGCACCTGATTGAAGAGCCGATGGCGGCCGCACTGGGTGCAGGTTTGCCGGTATTTGAGGCGCGTGGTTCTATGGTGGTGGACATCGGTGGCGGTACGACCGAAGTCGGTGTGATTTCACTCGGCGGTATGGTGTACAAAAACAGCACGCGTGTCGGCGGTGACAAATTCGACGAAGCGATTGTCAACTACATTCGCCGCAACTACGGCATGTTGATCGGTGAGCCGACCGCAGAATTGATCAAAAAAGAAATCGGCATGGCCTTCCCCGGCGCGCAAGTGGCGGAAATGGAAGTCAAAGGTCGCAATCTGGCCGAAGGCGTGCCACGCAGCTTCACTGTGAACTCCAATGAAATTTTGGAAGCCATCTCTGAGCCATTGAATGCGATTGTTTCGACCGTGAAGATCGCGTTGGAACAAACGCCGCCTGAATTGAGCGCGGATATTGCCGAAGCCGGTATCGTTTTGACCGGTGGTGGCGCTTTGCTCAAGGATTTGGATCGTTTGCTGCAAGAAGAAACCGGCTTGCCGGTGTATGTGGCCGAAGACCCATTGCTGTGCGTGGTGCGCGGCTCAGGCATGTCTTTGGAGCATTTGAACCGTTTTAGCTCATTGTTTGTGTACGAATAATCCCTGACGCAGGAACAACAGCGTCATGAGCGAAAGTTACAGTTTGTTTCG
>CAZCDD010000076.1:0-6973 GCA_964497405.1 uncultured Hydromonas sp.
GATCAGAGAGCTTGAAAAAGTAGTGCGTCGAGGTGCGGCGCTCAGGCGTTGCGCCTGATACGGCGGAATACGGATTGAGCAAATCGGTTGGTGAGTAGGTTGTACCGCAGACTTCGCAGGAGTCGCCGTATTGGTCTTTGGCGTGGCATTTCGGGCATTCGCCTTTGATGAAGCGATCCGGTAGGAACATGTTTTTTACTGGATCGTAGTATTGCTCGATGTCGCGTGCTTCGATCAGACCCTGTTCTTGCAGACTCAGGTACATCGTCCGACAGAGGGATTCATTTTCCTCGGAATCGGTTGAATAATAGTTGTCAAACGAAATGCCAAACGCATCAAAGTCGCGTTTGTGCTCGGTCCAAACGCGGTCAATCAGTTGTTTGGGTGTTAAACCTTCTTTCTCCGCGCGCAGCATCACTGGCGTGCCGTGCGTGTCATCCGCGCCGACGTAGTACACCTCGTGGCCTTGCAGGCGCATGAAGCGCACCCAAATGTCGGTTTGGATGTACTCGACGAGGTGGCCGATGTGAATCTGGCCGTTGGCGTACGGTAGGGCGGAAGTGACTAAAATTTGGCGTGATGCGGTCATGGTATTTCGTTATGGCTGAGTGGTGAAATGGGTACGGAGAAAATCGGTGGTCACGTTGCTGTGCAATACCGAGTACAATTTCACCCGTTTGAATGAATATAAAAAGAGCATAATTTTACCATAGGGTCGGATATGAGCCACGATGATTTACTGAATCGACTGAATGAAGTGCCTGCGCTGGCAGGTGAAAGCACCACGCTGGGCGAGCTGCGCGCCATCAAAAAACTCACGGTGGACCGCAATTTAACCAAATTAGACATCGTTTTGCCGTTTGCCTGCGCGAGCCAGCACGCCGATCTGCGCGATCGCCTGCAAAAAGCCGCCGGCATCCCGCTGAGTATCCAATTGGATACCCGAATCGACGCGCATCTGGCGCAAGCGGGCACGAATGTGCTGGCGAATGTGAAAAACGTGATTGCGGTGGCGTCCGGCAAAGGCGGGGTGGGCAAAAGCACCACTGCAGTGAATATTGCGCTCGCACTCGCGGCCGAAGGCGCGCGTGTCGGGTTGCTGGATGCGGACATTTACGGCCCGTCCGTACCGACGCTGTTGGGCGTAGACGGCAAGCCAGAATTGAATGAGCAGGAGTTGATGATTCCGCACGAGCGCTACGGCATACAGGCCAACTCCATCGGCTTTCTAATTGACAACGATGCGCCGATGGCGTGGCGCGGGCCGATGGTGTCGCAGGCCTTGCAACAATTGTTCAATCAAACTGCATGGAACGATTTGGACTATCTCGTCGTCGATATGCCGCCGGGCACGGGCGATATTCAGCTCACCATGTCGCAAAAAATTCCGGTCAGCGGTGCGGTCATCGTCACCACGCCGCAGGACTTGGCACTGATGGATGCGCGCAAAGGCTTGGTGATGTTCGAGAAAACCAATATTCCAGTGCTCGGCATCGTGGAAAATATGGCCCTGCACGTGTGCTCCAACTGCGGACACGAAGAAGCGATTTTTGGCGCGGGCGGTGCGCAAGCGATGAGCAAAGATTTCCACGTGCCGCTGCTCGGTCAGCTGCCTTTGGCGATGGCGATTCGTGCGAGCGCCGATGCGGGTAAGCCGACCGTAGCCGCCGAGCCGAATGGCACTCATGCACAACACTACCTCTCGATCGCGCGACAAGTCGGCTTGACACTGGCGCGCCGACCGAAAGATTTGACCCACAAAATCCGCGTTTCGACGACTGTCAATTGAGGGGCGGGCGCGAGATGGCTTGGTCACGCGGGGGAATGGTGGTAAAATTCAGCCATCCTTCATCCATCATGGTTTGAACATGCATTTTCGCCAACGTACCCGCCAACGCATAGCCGCAGGACTGATGATCCTGTTTTTGGCGTTGGCTTTGGTGCCGATTTACCAAATATTGGCCAAAATGTCGCCGGGTGGACGCTTTGTCCAACTGTGTTCGGCCATGGGGATTCAAACCGTTTGGGTGGCCGACGATGCGGCGGATGTCCGTTTGCCGAGTTTGACCGCGACTTCCAATGCTGTGAGCGATGCGGGCGCGCCCTCGGCGCTCTCGGGTTTATCCTCAAAAGGTATGAACCTGTCGAGTCCGTTCGGCAGTTGTGAATTCTGCTGGACGAGTGCGCTGGCAACGGTGTTGCCGCTGGCGTTCATTCTGTTTGTCGGACTGCCGACCGCTCGCTTCTCTGCGCCTGTGTATCAAACACAGGCCTTTCAATCCTTCCTTCGGCAGTGGCACGCGCGGCCACGCGCGCCGCCCGTTTTCTCCTTGATCTGATGTGAATGGTACACGCTGAGTATGTGCTGTACGGCGATTGCCGTATGGTTCGCATGCCTGAGTGTGGGGTCTTATAGAACAAGGAGTTGGAATGAAATTAACGACAAAAGGGCGTTATGCCGTCATGGCGTTGCTCGAGCTGGCCGCGTATGAGGGCACTACGCCGATTACCCTGTCTGTGATTGCCGAGCGGCAAAAGTTATCTCTGTCGTATCTGGAATTGCTGTTTGGTAAATTGCGCCGCTGTGGGCTGGTGAGCAGTGTGCGCGGGCCGGGTGGTGGCTATATCTTGGCGCAAGCACCTGAGTGCATCTCGATCGCCCGAATCATCGAAGTGGTTGATCAGGCTGCCGCCGATCAATCGGCAGAGGAGTGGACGGATGAGTCGGGTTTTAACGGGTTTCTCGATCACTTTCTGTGGAATCGTGTGAATGAGCAAATGCTGCACTATCTGCGCGGGGTGAATTTGGCGGATTTATTGACGCAGCACGCGGATGTGGTCAAGGTGAATGCAGCGCGTCGCGCTCAAAATGTCTTGAAACGGCCATCGCCTTTGTTGAGTGTGATGCGTTTGGCTTCATAATACCCGTATTTTTTACTCGGATTTTGTTTTAAAAACAGGAGCATAGCGTGCTCCTGTTTTTTCATGGAAAATCTTCAAAAAATCGTTTTAATTCACTTTATAATGAAATTTGGAAAATATTATATTTGTAACTCATTGAATATAAAAATATATTTTTAAAATCCGAGCTATTTTTATTATAAATAAAAGATATATCTATATTAAAAATAAAAATAAAGAATAAATTGATGTTTGCTCTGTGATAAAATTCGATGGATTTTCGGATTTATTTAGTCGGAATTGTTGCAATTTGGGATGGGATTAAGGGGGGCGTTGGATGCAGTTTGGATTTCGTTATTCAGACCGACGGCTGGGTTGGCATTTGCTGTGGATTGTTTTGCTCAAAATGGGGTTTTTATACCTCTTGTGGTCGTTTTTTATCCAGCCTTACCGCATCAAGGTTAATCAAGACCATCTCAATTGTCTGTACAGCAGTTCATCGGACTGCGCTCATCCGATTTCCAATCAACCGGCTCAGGAGAGTAAAGGAGTAAAACCATGATAGATGCTGGAGCGGTGGATGCCGCACGGTTACAGTTCGCTGTGACGGCGCTGTATCACTTTATATTTGTGCCCTTGACGCTGGGGCTGTCGTTCATTTTGGTGGCGATGGAGCTGACGTATGTGTTGTCGGGCAAGCAGATTTATAAGGACATGACGAAGTTTTGGGGTAAGTTGTTTGGCATTAATTTTGCGCTGGGGGTGACCACGGGGATCACGATGGAGTTTCAGTTCGGCACCAACTGGGCGTATTACTCGCATTATGTCGGCGATATTTTTGGTGCGCCGCTGGCGATCGAGGGTTTGATGGCGTTTTTCCTCGAGTCAACCATGATCGGGCTATTTTTCTTTGGCTGGGATCGGATGTCAAAAGGCGCTCATTTGTTGGTGACGGCTCTGTTGGCGGTGGCGAGTAATTTGTCGGCGTTGTTGATTCTGATTGCTAATGCTTGGATGCAAAATCCAGTCGGTTCGGCGTTTAATCCGATCACCATGCGCATGGAGTTGCAGAGTTTTTCTGAGATTTTGCTCAATCCGGTGGCGCAGGGTAAATTCGTGCATACGGTTTCTGCCGGCTATGTCACTGGCTCGGTGTTTGTCTTGGGGATTTCGGCGTGGTACTTGCTGAAAAATAAGCATGTGGCATTCGCCAAACGTTCGATTCGGATTGCCTCGGCATTTGGCTTGGCTTCGGCGTTGAGCGTGGTGGTGCTGGGCGATGAGTCGGGCTATGCCGTGGGTGAGTTTCAGCATGCGAAGCTGGCGGCGATTGAGGGGATGTGGGAAACCGAGCCTGCTCCGGCGAGTTTTAACCTGATTGCGATTCCTAATGAGGCGGAGCAGAAAAATGATTTTGCAATCCAAATTCCGTACATGATGGGTTTGATCGCGACGCGCTCGACCGATACGGTTTTGCTGGGGATTAAGGAGATTCGGGCGAATAATGTCGCGCGTATCGAAAACGGGGTGAAGGGCGTTTTGGCGCTGGAGCAGACCAAGCGCAATCCGCACGATGAGCAGGCGCGTAGTGTGATGCTGGCGCATCAACATGATTTGGGCTATGGATTGCTGGTGAAAAAGTATACCTCGGATCTGACGCAGGCCACGCCGGAAATGATTCAGCAGGCGGCGCATGATACGGTGCCGAAAGTCGCGCCGCTGTTTTGGACGTTCCGCGTGATGGTGTTGCTCGGGTTTACCTTCATTGCCATGTTTATGTATGCGTTTTGGGCTTCTGGCAAACAGGTGATTCATCAGAAAAAGGGTTTTTTACGATTCTTGGTTTGGATGATTCCGACGCCGTGGATTGCGACGAGTTTTGGCTGGATTGTGGCTGAGTATGGTCGTCAGCCGTGGACGGTGACTGGGATTTTGCCGACGCATTTGTCCGCCTCCAGCGTGTCCGCTGCACAGGTGTGGGCTTCGTTGGCCGGATTTGTGGTGTTTTACACGGTTTTGATGATTATCGAGTTGTATCTGATGTTCAAATATGCGCGTCTGGGACCGACCGTATTGACCGAGCCTGTGAAGTAAGGAGCCAAAATGTTGGATTACATGACTTTGAAATTGATTTGGTGGTTGTTGATCGGGGTGCTGTTGATCGGCTTTGCGATCATGGATGGGCACGATATGGGCGTGGGAACGCTGCTGCCCTTTGTCGGGAAAAGCGATGTGGAGCGGCGCGTGGTCATCAATACCGTTGCGCCGCACTGGGATGGTAATCAGGTGTGGTTTATTACGGCGGGCGGGGCGATTTTCGCCGCATGGCCGTTTGTGTATGCGATTGCATTTTCCGGTTTGTATTGGGCGATGCTGTTGTTGCTCGCGGCGTTGTTTTTCCGCCCCGTGGGATTTGAATATCGTTCAAAAATCGTCAGTGATCGCTGGCGCAATAATTGGGACTGGGCGCTGTTTGTCGGTAGCTCGGTTCCGGCTTTGTTGTTCGGTGTGGCGTTTGGCAATCTGTTCCTTGGGGTTCCTTTTCAGATTGATGACACCATGCGTGCGTTTTTCAGCGGTTCTTTTTTTGATTTGTTGCATCCGTTTGCCTTGCTGGTCGGGGTGGTCAGCTTGACTTTGCTGATGTTGCAGGGCGGCAGCTATCTGGTGCATCGTACCGAGGGAGTGATTCAGGAGCGCGTCAAGCGTATCAATCGTTACAGTGCGGCGGTATTGCTGATCGGTTTTTCGCTGGCAGGGGTGTGGTTATCGCGCATGAATGGCATGCGTATTACTGAGCTGGCTGATCCGAATGCGTCGATTAATCCGCTGATGAAGCAGGTCGAAGTGGTTGCGGGGGGCTGGCTGGGGAATTATGCGGCGCATCCTGTGCTGTGGGTGTTTCCTGCGCTGGTGTATCTCGGTGTGCTGGCAACGCTGTGGTTGCAGCGGAAGAAGCATACCTTGAGCGGTTTTGTCGCCATGTCGCTGGCGGTGCTGGGAATGATTATGACGGCGGGTGTGGCGTTGTTTCCATTCGTCATGCCGTCGTCTGCTGCGCCTGAGATGAGCTTGACCTTGTGGGATGCGGCTTCCAGTCATTACACCTTGGGTGTGATGTTGGTGGTGGTGTTGATTTTCGTGCCGATGATTTTGATTTATACCTCTATCGCCTATCGCATCATGCGCGGCAAGGTGACGACTGAGTACGTCCAGGCGAATGATAAAGCGTTGTATTAACAGGAATAGCGAGGAACGATATGTGGTATTTTTCTTGGGTTTTGGGTGTGACCTTGGCGGTATTTTTTGCTGCAATGTGCGCGCTGTGGTTTGAAAATCAGCAGAATGAGTCGACGCGTAGCGCACAAACGGATAAGGCTGCGGATGGACATTGAACGCGGCTTGCGCGGCTTGTATCGCGGAAGGTTTTGCGTTGTTCTTCATTGGCTATATAATGGGCAGAAATGTTCTTATGTGTGAGTGTGTATGAAGAAAATTACAGTGATTGGCGCGGGTTTTGCCGGCCTGAAAGCGATTAAACAACTGCGTCAGTTGGACAAAAACGTGGACATCACGCTGATTTCGCCGCGTGCTGAGCTGCATTATTTGCCGGGCATCATTTGGATTCCGAATGGTTTGCGCACGCGCGAGGATTTGACCGTGCCGCTGGCGAATTTTTTACAGCGTGAGCGCGTGCGTCTGCATCAGGCGAGCGTGACCGGCTTGAGCGCGGACGGACGCACCGTGTACACCGACAACGGCGATGTGGGCAACGATGGTTTGCTGATCGCCACGGGCGGGCGCTTTATCAAAAAACTGCCGGGGATTGAACACGCGATTACGCCGTGCGAGGGCATAGACGCAGCCGAGCGCATTCGTGAGCGGCTGAAAATCATGCAATCGGGCACGATCGCCGTGGGCTTCGCGGCCAATCCAAACGAGCCGAGCGCGATGCGCGGGGGGCCGATGTTTGAGTTTTTGTTCGGCATTGATACGCTGCTGCGTCAACAGGGACGGCGCGAGCGTTTTCATCTGGTGTTTTTCAGTCCGGCGGCGCAGCCCGGCAATCGCT
>CAZCDD010000077.1:0-6815 GCA_964497405.1 uncultured Hydromonas sp.
TTGGCTTACATCAAATTAGCCGCTTAAACTGTCCGTGGAAACGAGGGCAGATCATAATTTTTCATATATCAAAATTCAAATAGATTAAGTTTGCTCATCCAAACTTTTCAAATATGCCAACTTTTCTTTAATCTTCTGCTCCAGCCCGCGATCGGTCGGCTGGTAAAACTGCACTGCCGGCATTTGTTCAGGGAAGTAGTTTTCGCCCGCCGCGTAGCCGCCCGCTTCGTCGTGCGCGTAGCGGTAGTTTTTGCCGTAGTCGAGTTCTTTCATCAGTTTGGTCGGGGCATTGCGCAGGTGCAGCGGCACGGGGCGCGAGCCGTCTTGTTTGACCCATGCACGCGCTTGGTTATACGCTTTATAGCCCGCATTGGATTTGGCAGCGACGGCGAGATAGAGTACGGCTTGCGCGAGTGCGAGCTCGCCCTCGGGTGAGCCGAGGCGTTCGTAGGTTTGTGCCGCGTCGTTGCAGATTTGCATGGCGCGCGGGTCGGCCAGGCCGATATCTTCCCACGCCATGCGTGCGATGCGTCGCGCGAGGTAGCGCGGGTCGGTGCCGCCATCAAGCATGCGGCAGAACCAGTACAGCGCGGCATCGGGATTGGAGCCTCGCACGGATTTGTGCAAGGCCGAAATTTGGTCGTAAAACGCTTCACCGCCCGCGTCGAATCGACGCAGAGTCGCGCCGAGGCTGGCTTTCAGATGCTCGGCGGTGATCTGCGTTTGTTGATGTGAGCGCGCAACGTGCATGGCTTGCTCAAAATGGTTGAGCAGGCGACGTGCATCGCCGTCGGCAGATTCGATCAGGATTTTGCGTGCGTCGTCAGTAATGCTGAACTCGGTCGCCTGCGTCGCGCGGTCGGTCAAATCGGATAAATCCAGCTCACTCAAAGATTGCAGCACATACACCGCCGCGCGTGAGAGCAAGGCGTTATTGACCTCAAACGAGGGATTTTCAGTGGTCGCACCGATGAAGGTGAGCAGCCCCGATTCGACGTGCGGTAAAAATGCGTCCTGCTGCGATTTATTGAAGCGATGCACTTCATCGACGAACAGAATGGTTTGCCGCCCTTGCGCGCGCAGCATTTGCGCCTGCTCCACCACTTCGCGAATTTCTTTCACTCCAGACAACACCGCCGAGAGCGCGACGAAATGCGCATCGAAGGAATGCGCCACCAGCCGCGCCAGCGTGGTTTTGCCCACACCCGGCGGCCCCCAGAATATCATGGAGTGCATGCGCCGCTGGGCGAACGCGACCGCCAGCGGCTGTCCCTCGCCCAGTAGGTGTTTTTGCCCGATCACTTCGGATAAATTCTGCGGACGCAGACGCTCGGCCAAGGGGGTGTTGGCATCCATGGTGGCAGTGTGGGCGGTGGAAATGGTGGGATCGTTGGCAAACAGGTCGGTCATGGTGATGCGCTCATGCGGGATGAGCAAAATGGTGAAATCAAGGTTACAATCTTAGCATTGAATAACCTTTCTCGGTAGCATAACCCACGACAGACATGATGGATTTAAATACTTTTTCAGCAGGATTAAGCTTTGATTTGAACGCCTCTTTGGGCCTGATTCGCGCCAGCGGTGCGGACGCACGCAGTTTTTTACACAGCCAATTGACCCAAGACGTGCTCAAACTGGGCGAAAACGAGGTGCGACTGGCAGGCTACTGCTCGGCCAAAGGCCGTATGTACGCGATGTTTGATATTTGGGCGGATGGCGAAACCGTGTATCTGCTCACGCAACGCTCGGTCATGGAAACGGTGCTCAAACGTCTGCGCATGTTTGTGCTGCGCGCCAAAGTGGTGCTGGAGGATGTGAGCGATCAATACGCCATCAGCGGCTACGTCGGCGCAGATGCGCTGGCGCAGCACACGCGCGTGACCGAGGGTGAGACGGTGCGCTTGGGTATTTTGCCTGCGGTGATTGCCGAAGCGAACACCACTCTGCCGCGTGAAATTCGCATCCATAATGCACCACGCAGCATTGAGTCCGCAGACATCGAACTGTGGCAATGGCTGGACATCCGCGCGGGCGTGGCGTATGTGACTGCCGACATCAGCGAAGCCTTCGTGCCGCAGATGATGAATCTGGATCGCATCGGCGGCGTGAATTTCAAAAAAGGCTGCTATCCGGGTCAGGAAATCGTTGCCCGCAGTCATTATCTCGGTAAACTGAAACGCCGCATGCAAGCAGCATCCATTGGATTTACCAGCACCGCCGAACGCGAGCAAACCCACGCACAACTGCGCATCGGTATGGATGTCTACTCCAGCGCCGACCCAGCGCAACCGGCCGGTCAACTGCTCGCCTACGCACGCAGCCCGCTCAACGACACGCAGATGGACGTGCTGTATGAGGTGAGCCTGCCGCTGTTGGACAATGATGCCGTGCTGTCCATACCCAATACCTCGGGACAATGGACGAGCACGCCCCTGCCTTATCCTCTGAGTGACGCGTCATAATACGAGGCGCTACCACCGATCAACGCCGATATTGCCCCGGCGTTGATTGATATTTTTGCTTGAATGCTTTGCCAAAGTGGGTTTCTGACTGAAAGCCCACAGCCAGTGCAATGTGCATGATCGAGTGCGAGGTCTGGCGCAGCATTTTCGCGGCTTTTTGCAGGCGAATGTGTTGCACAAAGCCGTGCGGGCTCATGCCGACGTGTTGCTTAAACAAGCGCATCAGTTGCGCACGCGAGACGTGCGCCAATGCCGTGAGGTTTTCGACCGACCAGTCCTCTTGTGGCGCATTCAATACGCCCTGAATCACCGGATACAAGCGCCGATCCAATGACGCGGTCAATACCCCGCTGCGCTGTGTCAAATGATGATCCTGAGCCATATACTGACGCATGACCAAGGTCAATAGTGCTGTGGATAAAGCATTAATCATGCTACCAGCGCCCTGCTCCTGTGCTTCGGCCTCTTGTTGCAACAATGCGGCCAATCCCGTCAAGGCGGGATGTTGTAGATTCAAAAAAACCTGCTCCGGTAAAGCGAGCATCAAATCCGACTCAACCGCATAGTGAAAACTGCCACAAAACAGCTCGGTTTTGCCCCCTTCGCTGCCGATTTTTTTCACACTCAGCGCCCCCATCTGGAGCTGCTCCACCCGCTGCTCATCCACCACAAACGTCGGACTGCTGCATATCTGATGCGCCTGCGCGCGCGGTAAAAAAACCAAGTCCCCTTCGTGCAGCAGCCGAGGCGGACTTTGATCGAGCTGCAAATACGCCTGCCCCCGAACCACCATATGTAACTGCGCATGACCTTGGGCTTGCGCGGGTTCATGCACGCGCCAGTCACCTCGAAAGATGCAGCGCGTATCGACGCTACCACTCAATTGTGCCAACTCGATAAGTTGATCCAAGACATCCATTTGCGTATCCATGAGTTCTTTTCACCAGAAATTGAGATATTTTGACCAATTTTACCACTCTTAAAGATTAACAATACCTTTGAACCGCAATCATTCATTTTATTTAAGGAGTTCATTATGTTTAAAGATTGGAAATCACACGTCGCTCATGTCAAAAAATCATTTGGTTCTTTGGGTAAAAAACACCCAAAAATGCTGCAAGCCTATGCCTCGCTCAACGAAGCCGCAGCCGCCGAAGCGCTGGATGAAAAAACCCGCGAACTGATCGCTCTGGCGGTCGCCATCACCACCCGCTGCGAAAGCTGTATCGGCGTACACGCAGAAGCGGCCATCAAAGCAGGTGCGACCGAATCCGAAGTCGCCGGCGCATTGGCCACCGCGATTGCGCTGAATGCAGGAGCCGCTTATACCTATGCGCTCCGCGCTTTAGAAGCGTGTGAGGCGCATTAATCTTGCCCCATCGAACCTGACCTTTTTCTCAACAAGCAAGGAGCTATCATGACCGCGTATCAGCGTTTCGTGAATCAAATCGCACAGTCCGAATCACTGGGTGTGCATTTATGTCGTATTTCCATCGCCATCGTTTTTCTCTGGATAGGCTGGCTGAAATTTATTCCCTATGAGGCGGACAGCATCGTGCCATTTGTGGCCAATAGTCCGTTCATGTCTTGGCTGTACAACGATCCTTCCAGTTACCGTGAATACATGAACCCAGAAGGCGTTTTGAATCAAGCGCACCGCACATGGCATGTGATGAACAATACCTATGGTTACTCCAATGGCTTGGGTGTGGTTGAAATTACTTTTGCCGTGCTGTTGTTGTCGCATTATGTATCACCCAAATTGGGCCTGATCGGCGCCATTTTGTGCTTCCTAACACCATTCGTCACCTACACCTTTCTGATTTTTACCCCAGAAACATGGGTACACGGCGCCGACGCGCATACCGGTTTTCCATATTTATCAGGTGCAGGACGACTCGTACTCAAAGACGCCATGATGGTAGCCGCTGGCTTCGTCGCGATGGTGGATTCGGCCAAAACCATACAAGCGCAAAGAAGATGGCTCTCTAAAGATTAACCGTCTGACCTCGGTTTCAGCACACAGAAGCCGAGGCCCAACCTTCTGGTCTGAACCTCATCTTGATTAGAAACCGATATGGCTTTTCATCGTCATTGAGCCAGAGTCCGTGATACGGCGGCATGATGACATTCAAGCATTCAAATAAGGTGGTCACAATGAAGCAACATAACTTGAGCAATCTGCCCGTTGGCCTATTCGGCGCGGTCATGGGTTTATTCGGTTTGAGCAATGCGTGGAAATGGGCTCATCAGTATTGGGGAATCCCGCTCGTTGATCGAATCATCGCGGGATTAGGCATTGCGGCATTCATCGCCATGTACATGGCCTATGGCCTCAAAACGCTGTATGGCTCAGATGCGGTCATTGCGGAGTTTCGCCATCCCATATCAGGCCCCTTGTTTGGCACACCGCTGATCAGTTTATTGTTACTGCCTTTAGCGCTGAGTGAATACAGCCTGATGGCGTCGCGCATCTCGTGGCTGATCGGATGTATCGGTATGCTGCTGCTCGCTTGGGTGATGGTGGGACGCTGGTTGAATGTTCGTCAAAGCACGGTACACGCGACGCCCGCTTGGTTCGTCCCTGTGGTGGGATTGCTCAATATTCCTCTGGCCACGCCTGTGTTGGGCTGGCAGAGTGCTTCTCACACCTTGCTGGTGTTCGTTTTCGCCATTGGGCTGTTTTTTGCCGTCCCGCTGTTTACCATTATTTTGTCGCGTTTGATGTTTGAAGAACCGATATCCAATACTTTGGCGCCGTCTTTACTGATCCTAATCGCGCCTTTTGCTGTGGGTTTTTCAGCCTATGTCACCATAGTCGGGCATATAGATCTATTTGCCCAGTGCCTGTTGTCGATTGCGCTATTTTTGCTGTCGGTACTGCTGTTTCGCCTACGCCAACTGCCACGCGTGTGTCCATTTCGCGTCTCTTGGTGGGCGGTTAGCTTTCCCTTAGCCGCAAGTGCCAATGCCAGTATTCGCTATGCCATATATGCACACAGTACGCTGTTCGACTTCATAGCCGGAGTGGTTTTAATCCTATCAACAGCGATCATCATGGGTTTGCTCTGGTTTACCGTGAAAGGCTTGATACAAAATAAATTGTCCGATTTGCACTAAGCATGTTGGATGTGCCAACAACCCTCCATTGCTTTTCATGTTGAGCTGCGTCTTGGGTTAAATCCATGTATAATTTAGGATTTCGCAATCACCAAAATTCTCAAATAACTCTTTGATTTTACAATCAATCTTTACCCGAGTTTTGTTGCGTCCCCAGAGTAAACCACTGTTTCGACGAGAACATTATGAAAAAAGTATTTGTCAAAACCTTCGGCTGTCAGATGAATGAATACGACACCGACAAAATCCACGACGTCCTGCGCGAGCAAAGCGGCCTCGAAAAAACCGAGGATATGGCCGCCGCCGATGTCATCCTGCTGAACACCTGCTCAATTCGTGAGAAGGCACAGGAAAAAGTCTTCTCCGACCTCGGCCGCATCCGCGAGCTGAAAAAGAAAAATCCGAATCTGCTGATCGGCGTGGGCGGCTGCGTCGCCTCGCAAGAAGGTAAAAACATCGTTGCGCGTGCGCCCTACGTCGATCTCGTATTCGGCCCGCAAACCTTGCACCGCCTACCGCAACTGATCGACAAACGTCATAAAACCGGTCGTTCGCAGGTCGATGTGGCGTTTGTCGAAATCGAAAAATTCGATCACCTGCCACCGCCAAAAGTAGAGAAAGCCACCGCCTACGTCTCCATCATGGAAGGCTGCTCGAAATACTGCAGCTACTGCATTGTGCCGTACACCCGTGGCGAAGAAGTCTCGCGTCCGTTCGATGACGTATTGACCGAAATCGCCGATCTGGCCGATCAAGGCGTAAAGGAAATCAATCTGCTGGGGCAAAACGTCAACGGCTACATGGGAAAAATGGGCGACACCTCCGAAATCGCTGATTTCGCCACCCTACTCGAAACCATGGCGCACATCGATGGCATTGAGCGCATCCGTTTCACCACCAGCCATCCAACGCATTTCACCGACCGCTTGATCAACGCGTTTGGCAAAGTACCGCAATTGGTCAATCACCTGCACCTACCGGTGCAGTCTGGCTCCGACCGCATTTTGAGCGCGATGAAACGCGGCTATACCGCGCAGGACTATTTACGCATCATCGAGAAATTGCGCGTCGTTCGTCCCGATATCGCCATGTCCTCGGACTTTATCGTGGGCTTTCCGGGCGAAACGCACGAGGATTTCCTCGACACCATGCGTTTGATTGATGCGGTGAAATTCGACGTGAGCTTCTCCTTCATTTACAGCGCGCGTCCGGGTACGCCGGCGGCGGATTTGG
>CAZCDD010000078.1:0-6642 GCA_964497405.1 uncultured Hydromonas sp.
TATGAATGATGCTATTAATATCTGCTTTGCCACGGATAATGGCTTGTAGACTGGCCTTTGAAGCATTCGGCACAATCTCAGTGTAGATGTTTCCATCGCGTTTGAGTAAACCAAACACGATGGTTTTGCCTGATGCACCGCGCCCACGTTTACCACGTACTCGATGCGGACCAAAGTAAGATTCGTCGGCTTCTAATTCGCCTTTAAACGATGAGGCTTGCTGGCAAACAATCGCCAAGCGACGACGAATCTTGAGGTATATGCTATTGATCGAACGAACCGATAGGCCACTTAATGCCGCACATTCAGTGGCGGTTAAATCTAGAGCAAAAGACCTTAAAATCTGGCGAAACTTTGCCTCGCTAATTTTTGAATACCTGAAATACTTATTTTTCATTTAGTTTCAATATCTTAGCGAATATTTTAATGTATTTGCTTCCTAAGAGCCTAAAGAAATTTGACTCTGTTGAACAACTACAAGCAACTGTAAATGAATACATTCATTACTACAACCACGATCGAATCAAATTGAAACTAAAAGGACTGATTCCTGTACAGGAATCAGTCCTTAAATACCGCTTAATTTTGCTGTCCAAGTTTATGGGAACAATTCAAACTTGGTGGCTTTTCTAAAGAGATGCTGCATCAAAACGGTGACATACGCGACAGCACATCGTCCTTGGTTTTGACTTTGTGATAGACCGCGCCCACCACATGCAAGACCAGCAAAATAACGAATACAGCCGCGCCGGTTTCGTGCATTTCGCCCAAGGTATGCGCCAATGGCTCATTCTTCGCGATCAAAGTTGGTAAGTTAAACAAGCCAAATACGCTCACCGGATAGCCTTTGGCATTGCTGATCAACCAGCCAACAAACGGCATGGCCAACATCACCACCATCAGCAGACCGTGTACCGATTTTTCAACCAGATGCAAAGCACCATGATTCACGGAAGGCGGCAGTTTGGCCATATTGCGCATGCGATTTAAAATTCGCACAATCCCGAAAATAAAGACCAGTGCGCCCAAGGATTTGTGCAACGGCATCAAGTTGCGGTTATCCTCCATCATCCAGCCGACGACCAGAGTGGCGATCATCAACACAGCCAACAGGCTGTGAAAAAAGATCATCGACATGGGGTATTTTTGCTTGGTGTTCATCAAAACATCTCCTCAGTATTCTATCTATCTGTTTGGGGAAGGCGGATTATACCCGAATTCAGCACAGATACCGAATCCGCCTCCAGACCTCAGACTTGCTTGGCCAATTGCGCCGCGATACCGATGTAGTTCGCCGGCGTCATTTGCAGCAGGCGCGCTTTTTCCGACTCTGGAATCGCCAAAGTCTGGATAAACTCATGCAACGCCTCGCGGGTAATGCCTTTGCCACGAGTCAATTCTTTGAGCTGCTCGTACGGGTTTTCAATGCCATAACGACGCATCACGGTTTGCACCGGTTCAGCCAATACCTCCCAAGTCGCGTCCAAATCCGCGTCCAAATTGGCCGCATTCAATTCCAACTTGCCCAAACCGCGCAAGCACGCATCATAGGCAATCAAGGCATAACCCAAACCCACGCCCATATTGCGCAGCACGGTCGAGTCGGTCAAATCCCGCTGCCAGCGAGAGATCGGCAGTTTTTCGGACAAATGACGCAGCAAAGCATTGGCCAGACCGAGATTGCCCTCAGAGTTTTCAAAATCAATCGGATTGACTTTATGTGGCATGGTGGACGAGCCGATTTCACCCGCTTTGGTTTTTTGCTTGAAAAACCCCAGAGAGATGTAGCCCCAGATGTCGCGGTTCGCATCAATCAAAATGGTGTTGAATCGCGCCAATGCGTCGAAATACTGCGCCATGTAGTCGTGCGGCTCGATCTGGATGGTGTACGGATTGTAGGTCAAGCCCAAGTCGTTCTCAATCACCGCGGTGGAGAACGCCACCCAGTCGTAGTCGGGATAGGCCGATAAATGCGCGTTGTAGTTACCCACTGCACCGTTCATTTTCGCCAGCAGTGCCACTTCAGCGAATGAGTCGCGCGTGCGTTGCAAACGGTAGGCGATGTTCGCCATTTCCTTACCCACGGTGGTCGGCGACGCCGGTTGACCGTGCGTGCGTGAGAGCATTGGCTGGTCGGCCAACTCATGCGCGAGTTGCTTGAATCGGGCAATCAATGCATCCATCTGCGGCAGAAGCACTTCAGCACGGGCTTTTTTCAACATCAGACCATGCGAGGTGTTGTTGATGTCCTCAGAAGTACAGGCAAAATGCACGAATTCGGCGGCGGTTTTCAGCTCGTCGCCAAACTGCACCATTTTGTCTTTCAAATAGTACTCGACCGCTTTCACATCGTGATTGGTGGTTTTTTCGATGTCCTTGATCGCTTGTGCGTCGGCTTCGCCAAAATTGGCCACCACGTTATTCAGATACGCCACCGCCGCATCGGAAAAAGCAGGCAATTCGGTAAAACCCGCACGCGACAGCGCGATGATCCAAGCCACCTCCACTTGCACACGATGGTGCAGCAAACCGGCTTCGGACATAATCGGACGCAGTGCATCAACTTTGCTGGCGTAACGGCCATCGATCGGGGAAATAGCGTATAAAGCAGACATGATGATTCCTATATCAAATGAAGTAGTACGAAAAGATGCGGCATTTTAACCGTTTTGGGCAATAAAACCCAGAACTTGTACAACGACAAGCTAAAAAGCCGATGAAATCCGACGAATTGGCTATAATTAAGCCCTTTTTCAAAAATACAGCAGCCATGAACAACGCGCATCACTATCTACAGCAAGCCTACCACGGCAATGCCGACACCGCGTATGTCCTATCGGAGGATTGGGCACAGGGTCGCGCAGGATTTGGCGGCCTACTCGCGGGCATGATGATCGCCGCAATGCGCCGTGAAATCCCGCAGGAGCGTGCTTTACAATCCATGTCCTGCTCATTTGTCGGCCCCGTGACGATGGGAGAACCCTTTTCCATCCAAACGCAATTGCTGCGCAGTGGCAAAAATGCCGTACAAATGCAAGCGCAGATCAGCCAAAACGATGCCATTCAAACCGTCGTCGTCGCATCCTTCGGCTTGCCACGTGAATCTGCAGCGCAGATGCCGGCCGAAGCTGCGCCCTCTGCGCATGATCCCGATGGATTGCCGAGTATGCCGTTTATTCCCAATATCGTGCCCAACTTCGTGCAGCATTTCGATATGCGTTGGGTGTTCGGCGGTTTGCCCTATTTTGGCCAAGGCACGCGCGAGATGGGCGGCTGGTGGCGTTATCGGGATTTCGATGCCGCGCAAACGTCAGCGGTTTTATCCGAAGCCCATTACGTGACCTTGTTGGATGCATGGCCGCCCGCGATTTTGCCCTTGATTAACCGACCCGCGCCCGCTTCAACCATGACCTGGTTTGCACAGTTTGTTCAGCCTTTACCCGTCTTTGCCGGTGAGTGGATGCTGTACCGCGCCGAAATCGCCCATGCGGCGCATGGCTACGGGCAAACGCAAGCACATATTTGGAGTGCATCGGGCGAACTGCTGATGGTCAGTAGCCAAACCGTAGCAGTATTTGACTAATTAGAGATAACACGATGAAACAATACTTAGACCTCATGCGCCATGTGTACGAGCATGGCACCGATAAAACCGATCGCACTGGCACGGGTACTCGCTCGGTGTTTGGCCATCAAATGCGCTTTGATCTGACCGAAGGCTTCCCGCTGGTCACCACCAAAAAAGTGCATCTCAAATCCATTATTTACGAACTGCTCTGGTTTATCCAAGGCAATACCAATAACCATTGGCTGACCGAGCGCGGCGTGAGCATTTGGAACGAATGGGCGCGCGAAGACGGCTCGCTCGGCCCGATCTACGGCCATCAATGGCGCTCATGGCCCGACCATCACAATGGCGGTACGATAGACCAGCTCGCGCAAGTGGTCGATCAGCTCAAAAACAGCCCGGACTCACGCCGCATCATCGTATCAGCGTGGAATGTCGCCGATATTCCACATATGGCTTTACCGCCGTGCCATGCGTTTTTCCAATTTTACGTCGCCAACGGCGAGCTGTCGTGTCAGCTGTACCAACGCAGCGCGGATATTTTCCTCGGCGTGCCATTCAATATTGCCTCCTACGCCCTGCTCACCCATATGCTGGCGCAGCAATGTGGTTTGGTTGCGAAAGAATTTATCTGGACGGGCGGCGACTGCCATCTGTACAACAACCATTTTGAACAGGTGCAAACGCAGCTGGCGCGCGAGCCATTGCCACTGCCTCAGTTGAACATCAAACGCAAACCCGATTCGATTTTCGATTACGAGTTTGAAGATTTTGAAATCGTCGATTATCAAAGCCATGCGCCGATTCGCGCTCAGGTTGCTGTTTAATACTCGCGTTATCAGCAAAAAAGCCGCAGAAAAACTGCGGCTGTTGACTTCACAAAATCACGCGTTACCCAATCGCTCGCTTAAAAAATCAATCAAACAGCGGATTTTGACACTCAAGAAGCTGCGGTCCATATAGGCCGCGTAAAGCATCGGTGGTTGTTTGTCGAACGCAAACAAGCGCACCAGCTCGCCCCGCTGCTCGGCATCCACCACCAACCATTTGGGCAATATACCGATACCCATACCTGCTTTGAGCATTTCCGCGAGCATCATCGTATTGTTGGTATCGTGCTGATCGGATAGTGGCGAATCCAAGTGCGTGTAATTGGGCAAAACGCTGTGATGCGTGCTCAGCTCCTGCGTACTGCGCGGCGTGCCGTGCTGCGCCAGATACTGGGGACTGGCAACGTAATAAAAAGGCATCTCAGTTAAGGGTTTAACAATGAGATTTTCCTGCGGCGCTCCAATGACACGCAGTGCCAAATCGTAACCCTGAGCAATTAAATCAGTAAACTGATTTTCCACATCCATAGACAAGCGAATCTGCGGATACAGCGTGTGAAACTCGGCCAACAGTCGTGCGAAATACGGCGTTGCGAACCACACCGGCGCGATGAGGCGCAGCGTCCCCTGAGGCTCAACCGTACCTTGCTGTGCGACCGTACGCGCATCGGCCAGCGTATCGAGCGCATGGCAGCATTCGGCATAGTAGCTCTGCCCAATTTCAGTCAGACTTTGACGGCGATTGTTGCGATGGAGCAATTTTGCCTGTACGTATTGTTCCAGATGATGCAGGTGTTTGCTGGTCATGGCGACCGACATATCCAAATGCTCGGCCGCTTTGGTAAAGCTGCCCTGCTCCACGATCGCGCGAAATACCATCATACTTTTGAGCGTATCCATGCTTATTTTCCAATTGATTATTAACCAATAAGAAACATTGTATCAATAAAACCACCATCGTTTTCTTTTTAATACATTCATATAATGAGCGCCATCCTGAGTATTTCACTCGGATTTAGACAATGAACACATTGAAGGGAGTTTGCTAATGAATGCTTTGAATCAATTTGAACCATACGCTTTGGCCGCTTTGCGCATCGTTGCCGGTTATACCTTTTTGCTGCATGGCACGGCGAAATTGTTTGGTGTACCACATGTAGCGATGTTTGATGGTTTGCAGGTGATGTCGCTGATGGGCTTGGCCGGGATTTTGGAAATCGCAGGCGGTTTGCTGCTGATCTTGGGCTGGTTCACCCGTCCCGTAGCGTTTTTGTTGGCCGGTGAAATGGCGGTGGCGTATTTCATGGCGCATGCCAAAGCGAATAATTTTTTACTGCCCTTACTCAATCAAGGTGAGTCAGCGGTATTGTTCTGCTTTATCTTTTTGTTCTTGGTGTTTGCCGGTGCAGGTGCATGGTCGGTGGACAATCGCCCAGCAAAATAATTGAAGCACGGTCACTGGACCCATCCATTGATCTTTAAGGAGATGATCATGAAAAATATTTTAGTCATTCGCAGTTCTGTTAATGGTAACGGCAGCGTGTCCAATCAAATGCTGGACGCATTGCTCACGCAACTGCGTGCAAAACACCCAAATCTAAACGTGGTTGAACGCGATCTGGCGCAACAGCCCATTCCGGCGCTGACACCCGAAACCGTGAGTGCGATTCGCGCAGGTGTGACTGAGAGCGCCAATCAAGCGCAAGCCGACCAATTGGCCAGCACGCTGATCGAGGAAATCCAATCGGCCGATGCCATTGCCATCGGTATTCCACGCTACAACTTCCACGCTCCAGCCACGCTCAAAGCCTACATCGACTACATTGCCCGCCCGCGCATCACTTTTCAGTACGGCGCGAACGGTCCCGAAGGTTTGCTGCCGCACGACACGCCAGTCTATGGCTTTGTCGCCAGTGCGGGTTATTACAGCAATAATCCGGATAGCGACTATTTGAGCTTGTGGTTGAAACAAGTATTCGGCTTTGTCGGCCTGAACCATTTGGAATTGATCCATACCGAAGGTTACGCGATGGGCGAAGAGCATGCGAAAGCGGCGTTTGCCAAAACCCATGAGCGCATTGCCGAAATCGTAGCGGACGCCTAAAATCATCAACAATGTCTCAACTCAAAGGAACACCATGAACATGCACGCTTTAAATGCGCAAACACTTGAACTGCTCCAGCAGTTTCCAAATACCGCGCCCATGCCCGTGCTGTTCTTGGGTCATGGTAGCCCGATGTACG
>CAZCDD010000079.1:0-6640 GCA_964497405.1 uncultured Hydromonas sp.
GCCGCATCCTCGAAATCGAAGGCTTGCCTGATTTGAAAGTGGAACAAGCGTTTGAGTTGTCTGACTCAGCGGCAGAACGTTCAGCGGCAGCTTGCTCGGTACACCTGAACAAAGAACCGATCATCGAATACATGAACTCCAATATCACCATGATGAAATGGATGATTGCAGAGGGCTATGCCGATGCGCGTACTTTGGCACGTCGTATCAAAGCCATGGAAGAATGGTTGAAAGATCCGCAATTGCTCAAAGGCGATGATGATGCTGAATACGCAGCTGTAATCGAAATCGACTTGGCCGACATTCATGAACCTATCGTGGCTTGCCCGAACGATCCAGACGACGTGAAAACCTTGTCTGACGTAGCGGGTGCTAAGATTGATGAAGTGTTCATCGGTTCTTGTATGACCAATATCGGTCACTTCCGTGCCGCGTCTAAATTGCTCGAAGGCAAACGTGACATCCCTGTGAAATTGTGGATTGCGCCGCCGACCAAAATGGATGCGAAACAATTGACCGAAGAAGGCCACTACAATACCTTGGGTACTGCCGGTGCGCGTATGGAAATGCCTGGCTGCTCATTGTGTATGGGTAACCAAGCACAAGTGCGCGAAGGCGCAACCGTGATGTCCACTTCAACCCGTAACTTCCCGAACCGTTTGGGTAAAAACACCTTCGTATACCTCGGCTCAGCTGAGTTGGCAGCGGTGTGCTCGAAACTGGGCAAAATCCCAACTCGTGAAGAATACATGGCTGAAACCGGCGTGTTGGCTCCTGCCAGCAAAGATATCTACAAATATCTGAACTTCGACCAAATCAGTGATTACACCGATGTGGCGGAACGAGTCAAAGCCTAATTGTTTTGACGATGCAGTACAGAAAAAGGCGAGCAGCAATGCTCGCCTTTTTTACTTCAAGAATTCCAACGGGTTTTACAAAGTTGCTGATGATAATGACATCTTGCTCGCTTTTGGTGTTGGGCGTATGATTGATGAAATCGTTATCATATTCATGCTAACGTCCATGTAACTGTCATCTCGCCGAGGTTTTTATGAAGCATGCCCTTTCGTTGATTTCAGCGTCTATTTTGCTCATGATGGGGCAAACGGTTTGTGCTAAGCCTTTGCCGCAGTTGGGTAAAGATCCCATTCAAAGTGTAATTGCCGCAATGACCGATGAGGAGAAAATTCAATTGGTCATGGGCACCGGCATGCAAATCCCTGGCTTACCTGAGGATAAGCAATCACCTGTGGTCGGTGCGGTCGATGGTAAAGTTCCCGGCGCGGCAGGCACGACGTTTGCGATTGCGCGTTTGGGGATTCCTTCGATAGTCTTGGCGGATGGGCCGGCGGGCGTACGGATTCAGGCGCAACGCCCTAAGAACTCGGCGACCTATTTTGCCACGGCTTTTCCGGTGGGAACCGCATTGGCCAGTACGTGGAATATCGATTTGGTACATCAGGTAGGTGCGGCGATTGGTCAAGAAGCCAAATCCTACGGTGTGGATGTTTTGCTTGCGCCCGCGTTGAATACGCAACGCAATCCCTTGGGCGGGCGTGGTTTTGAATATTTCTCCGAAGACCCCGTGGTGTCAGGCAATATGGCTGCGGCGTATGTCAATGGGGTGCAAAGCAATGGGGTGGGGACGTCCATCAAGCATTTCGCTTTGAACGATCATGAAACCAACCGCAATGTAATCAATGTTAAGGTCAATGAGTATCCGCTGCGCAATCTGCATCTGCGTGGTTTTCAAATTGCCGTGGCAAAAAGCAAACCGTGGACAGTGATGTCTTCGTACAACCGCATCAATGGGGCTTATGCGTCAGAAAACCATGATTTGCTCACCGATGTATTGCGTCGTGAGTGGGGATTTGATGGGTTGGTGATGAGCGATTGGTTTGGTGGCAGTGATGCGGTGGCTCAACTCAAAGCGGGGAATGATCTGTTGATGCCCGGTAGTAAGGGGCAGAAAAATGTCTTACAAACTGCGATGAGCAGCGGCAACATCAATACGCACAGCTTGGATGTCAATGTGGCGCGTGTGTTGCGACTGGTTGAGCGCAGTTTAACCTTTAAAAAATATGCCTACAACAATCACCCTGATTTAGTTGCACATGCTCAATTATCACGACAAGCTGCGGCCGAGGGCATGATTTTACTAAAAAATGAGCAGCAAACGCTGCCCTTGACCGCTCATGCTCAGCGCATCGCGCTGCTGGGTAATGCGGCCTATGACACGGTCAAAGGAGGGACGGGGAGCGGTGATGTGCATGCGGCCGGTACGGTCTCTATATTCGAAGGGCTGAGTCAGACTGGTTACACCTTGGGCCAAGATTTGAAAAACCGTTATACCGCGTACATCCAATCAACCCAAGCCAGTCGCCCTCACGGGCATCCACTGATGTTGCCACCACCGATTCCCGAATTGGACTTAAAGTCAGCGGATGCGCACGTTTTTACCCAGTTGGCTCAAAACAATGATGTGGCGGTGATAACCGTAGGGCGTAATTCGGGCGAGTTTGCTGATCGTCATTTGGCTGGTGATTATGAACTGACCGCCGTGGAGAAGCAATTGCTGCGCGATGTGACCGATGCGTTCCATGCCCAGCATAAAAAAGTTGTGGTGGTTTTGAATATTGGCGGTGTGATTGAAGCTGCGAGCTGGCGCGATCTTCCTGATGCGATTGTGTTGGCGTGGTTACCGGGGCAGGAGGCAGGGCATGCGGTGGCGGATGTTCTCGCTGGTAAAGTCAACCCATCGGGTAAATTGGCAGTGACTTTCCCTATTCAGTACGGCGATTTACCCTCTGCGCGCAATTTCCCCGGTCAGGTGCTCGTACCAAAATCTCCCAATAATCACAATCCGTTGGATGGCGATCAGGCGGCAGAAATCGAGTATTCAGATGGTGTAAACGTAGGCTATCGTTACTTTGACCGAGCTCAGACGCCGGTGGCCTATCCATTTGGCTACGGCTTGAGCTATACCCAATTCACATACGGGCAACCGCGGATGCAAATCGTTCAAAAGGGGCGACAGGGGGAACTGGATATTGAAGTGGAGGTTCGCAACAGTGGAACGCTCGCAGGTCAGGAAAGCCTACAAATTTATGTAGCGGCACCTCAAGCCTCACACAATACACCGGTCAAAGAATTGCGTGCTTTTGCTAAAACCAAGCTGCTTCGGCCGGGGGACAGTCAAACCTTGCGTGTGCATCTGGAGCCGATGGATTGGGCGAGCTATGATGTCAAAACGGCGCGTTGGATGATTCCGGCGGGGACGTATCAATTGATGGTAGGGGCTTCTTCGCAAGACATCCGTGGCACGCTCTCTTTTGAGCAAAAGCAAGCCATCGTTGTGCAGCAGGTTTCACCGCAATTGCGACCTGAAGCACCGATAGTGGAGAAATAAGCGTGTGGGTCAATGTAAAAAAAGCAGTCAACAGCTGACTACCCCCAGATGTTGGATACGAAACCAACCAATGAGGGAGGGGTATTTGTAATGAGTAAATACGATTTGCAATTTAAGTGTCAGTAGTCAAACATTAGGTATCGACGGTTCAAAAACCACAACCAAAAAGTTGGCTATAGAACATGGAGCTGTACGCAAATGGGTTAAAGGCTATCAACATCATGGTGTTGATAGCTTAGTTGATTAATACCGCCATTATTTCGCTGAATTCAAATAGTCCGTTGTGTTGTATAAGCGAGCCCATAAAGTGGTTATAATTTCGGTGGCTTTTTACGTGTGGTGGTAGGGTTTAGGCTTTACCCAAACACCACAACGAGGTGATTTCTTTTGAGCGGGCAAAGTGCAAAGGATTGTTTGCATCGTAGGCTTTGCCATGCTGCGGGCGAATCTCCAAACGCTGGATGAGTTTCAAATGATGTTGCGCAATGAGCTGGGGAATTTCATCGGGGTGGCGCAGCCATAAATGTTCGGCCAAATCGGACATGATGAGCCATGCTTGACCGTGTCCACTCAGGTATTGTGCGACACCGGATAAAAAGCCTTTGAGCATCGCGCCATTGGCGTCAAATACCGCGTGCTCCACTGGCGAGCTGGCTTTGGCGGGCAGCCACGGCGGATTACAGACGATCAAGTCCGCGTGGGCGCTTGCGTTTGGCGTGCTTGGAAATAAGTTGGCTTGTGTCACTTGTACCTGCCGCGCATAGCCCAGCCGCTGAATATTTTCGCTGGCGCAGGCCAAAGCGCGCGCATCGAGGTCGGTGGCGATGATATTCGGTATGCCGCGTTTTGCGAGCAGCGCGGAAATCACGCCAGTCCCAGTGCCGATGTCCCATGCGGTGGTGCAGTGGGGCGGTAATTCGGCTTGCATCAGCAGTTCTAAATATTCGCCGCGGATAGGGGAAAACACGCCGTAGTGCGGGTGAATATGCGCATCCAGCGCGGGAATCCATACGCCTTTTTTGCGCCATTCATGGGCGGCGATGATCGCTTGCAATTGGCGCAGCGTCAACACATAGGGTTCGGACTGCGCGCCCAAAACTTCATGACAGGCTTGCGCGACGTCCGGTGCGCGGCGCAGTTCAATTCGATGGTCGGCCTGAATCGGAATCAAGATGCTGTTCAAAATGTAGGCACGCTGTGCCTGCGCCATGCGGTGGCGGTGAAACTGCTCCAGCGGTGTTGACGCTGGCGTTGGCTTTTTCGCTGATTTTTTGGGTTTGTCCAGACGACGCATGAGCGCTTGCAATAAATGCCGTGCGTTCTGAAAATCCCCGCGCCAGAGCAACCCATGTCCGGCGCTGGCGAGCCGATAGGCTTGATCGGCGGGCAGGGTGTCGTCGGCCAGGGTCAGATGCTTGGGCGGCGGATGATTCGCTTCGGAAACCCAGCGGGCTTGGTGGGGCACATCGTTTTCGTGCCAATGGAGGTGATTGATTTGCATTCGGGCACTATAACATAAAGCTTACTGCGAAAGGCGTTTAGAAAAACTGATAACGATACGCTTGTAATCGGTTTTTTTCACCTGCGGGAGGTGGTAGAATGAAGCCCTCGATAAAACAACGGAGTGTCATTATGCCAATCACAATAGCTGTGGGGCGTGAGCGGACAGACGGCGAGCGACGGGTCGCATTGGTACCCGAAACCGCTAAAAAATTCGCGGCGCTGGGAGTGAATGTACGGATGGAGCAGGGGGCGGGGCTGAACAGTAATTTTTTGGACAGCGATTACGCCAATGCGACGGTCGCAGGCTCGCAAGGCGAGGTCTACCAAAATGCCCAGATTTTGATGCGCGTGACACCGCCGACGTTGGAAGAAATCGAGCAAATGCCGCAGGGCGCGGTGTTGATCGGTTTGCTCAAGCCGTATGAGAGCAAAGAGCGCTTGGCTGCGCTGAATGCGCGTCAGATTACGGCGTTTGCCTTGGAACTGCTGCCACGCATTTCGCGCGCGCAGAGCATGGATGCGCTGTCATCGCAAGGCGCGTGCTCGGGCTATCAATGTGCCCTGATCGGCGCGGCGCACAGCGCTAAATTTTTCCCGATGCTGACCACCGCCGCTGGCACGATCCGTCCAGCGCGCGCACTGGTGATTGGCGCGGGCGTGGCGGGTTTGCAGGCGATTGCGACGTGTAAGCGTTTGGGCGCGATGGTGGATGCGTATGATGTGCGTGCGGCCGCGAAGGAGCAGGTCGAGTCACTAGGTGCGAAATTCGTCGATACCGGCGTTTCCGCCGATGGCGCGGGTGGTTACGCGCGCGAGCTGACCGAAGAAGAAAAAGCGCAGCAGGCCGAGCGCCTCGCCAAAGCGGTGGCAACCGCTGATGTGCTCATCACCACGGCGGCGATTCCGGGAAAAAAAGCGCCGCTCATCATTACCGAAGAAATGATTAAGGGCATGAAATATGGTTCTGTGATCGTCGATATGGCCGCCGAGTCAGGTGGTAACTGCGCATTGACGCAGGCGAATCAAACTGTTCAGGCGCATAACGTTTCCCTCATCGGGCCGGTGAATCTGCCATCGCGTATGCCGATGCACGCATCGGAGTTGTACGCGAAAAACCTGTATAACTTCCTCTCGCCGTTTATCAAGGAGGGTGAGTTGAATATTGATTGGCAGGACGAAGTGATTGCCGGTTCATTGCTGTGCAAAGACGGTGCGACCGTGCATGGCAATGTCAAACAGGTATTGGGAGAATAAACATGGATGGAATGCTTGCGATTTATATTTTTATGCTGGCCGCATTTGTCGGCTATGAAATCATCAGCAAAGTGCCGGTGATTTTGCACACACCGCTGATGTCCGGCTCGAACTTCATTCACGGCGTGGTGGTGGTCGGTGCGATGATTGCGCTGGGGCGCGCCGAAACGCCGCTGGAAATGGCCATCGGCTTTTTCGCCGTCGCGCTCGGCGCAGCCAATGCTGCGGGTGGTTATGTGGTGACCGAACGAATGCTCGCGATGTTTAAGAAAAAAGAACCGTCTAACAAATCAGCGGGAGGTCAATCATGAATATCCCGTTTTATGTACAGGCCGCCTGGTTTGCCGGTGCTTTGCTGTTTATTTTTGGTCTGAAGGGCATGAGTTCGCCAACAACCGCACGTCGCGGTATCGTTTGGGCGGGCGTGGGCATGCTGTTGGCGATTTTCGGGACGTTTTTGGTGCCGAATTTGCA